>CALCOQ010000273.1 GCA_937897005.1 uncultured euryarchaeote | reverse complement strand
TCGAGAATGTTCGCCCTTCCACGCAGGCGCTATATGTGTCTCCTTCGAGTTCAATGTCAACCTCGAACTCCTCACCATCCACAATCACTTTTCTGGATTCACCCATCATCTCACCTCCATGACGATCTTGATGAACGACGCCATATCAAACTGGATTGCCCGCTGTTCAACCTTCGATGATCCTGAGCCCATGCAGTTCCCGACCTACGTCCAATGGATTCCGATGATGAGGATTCTTGAATCAGGCTGAGGACCGCCATAATTGCAGCGGTACGCAACACCTCCTCGCTATGCTCACTCATCATTCTCAACTCACAATGGTATATTCCCATGCTTTCTGGCGGGGCGTAGTTCTTCCTTGTCAAGTAACATCGCTAAACTTGATGCTAGACGTTTTCTGGTCTCCTGTGGTTCAATGACGTCATCGAGATATCCAAGACCTGCAGCCTTCCAAGGATTCAACAGAGTATCATTGAACTCCTCCACCAATCTCTCGCGTTCCTGTTCGGGATTTCTCGAAGTGCTGATTCTATTCTTGTGGATGATCTCAACCGCTCCCTCTGCCCCCATGACCGATATCTGAGCGGTTGGCCATGCGATATTGAGATCTGCACGTACATGTTTAGAGCCCATGACATCATATGCACCTCCGTAGGCCTTGCGTAGTATGACTGTCATCTTGGGAACCGTGGCTTCCGAATATGCATAGAGAAGTTTAGCCCCGTGCCGGATGATTCCTCCCCATTCCTGATTTGTTCCGGGAAGAAACCCTGGGACGTCGACCAGAGTGATCAATGGGATGTTGAATGAATCGCAGAAGCGCACGAAACGAGCCGCCTTGTCGCTGGCATCGATGTCCAGACATCCCGCCAACATGTTGGGTTGATTTGCAACCACGCCCACTGTGTTTCCTGTCAAATGGCCAAAACCGACAACTATGTTGGCTGCCCATTCAGATTGGACCTCGAGAAACGCTCCATCATCCAATATTCCTTCAATTGCAAGACGAACATCATATGGCTTGTCGAGATCTTCTGGAACCAGATCCTTGAGAGAGTCACAATCGCGGTCAGCAGGGTCACTGGTTCTTTTGGAAGGTGGCTTCTCCATGTTGTTGGAAGGGAACATCCCCACCAATTGACGAGCAAGCCCAAGTGCCTCTTCATCACCTGCAGCCGTGAAGTGAGAAACACCTGACTTGCTACCATGAGTCGAAGCACCACCAAGATCCTCGAATGAGACAATCTCATTGGTGACCGTCTTGATGACCTCAGGACCGGTGATGAACATATGTGCTGTCTTATCGACCATGATCACGAAATCGGTGATTGCAGGGGAATAGACCGCACCACCTGCGCATGGACCCATGATGACACTTATCTGTGGAATCACTCCACTTGCCCTCACATTGCGGAAGAATATCTCGGCATAGGAGCCTAGACTTGCAACCCCTTCCTGAATACGGGCCCCGCCGCTGTCATTCAACCCAACAACAGGTGCTCCTGTCTTGAGTGCCATATCCAATACCTTGCAGATCTTCAGACCATGCATCTCACCCAGACTACCGCCATAAACAGTGAAATCCTGTGCAAAACAATAGATTGGACGCCCGTCAATGGTTCCATGGCCACATATGACACCATCACCTGGAATCACGTTCTTGTCCATCTCGAAATCCTTGCACCTGTGTTCAACCAGGGCATCGATCTCCTGGAAGCTGCCTTCATCAAGCATGTATTCCAATCTCTCTCTCGCAGTCATCTTGCCCTTGTTGTGCTGAGCATCAACTCGCTGCTGCCCGCCTCCGGCCTGTGAACGTGCCTTTCGGCGGCGTAGATCTTCAAGCCGTTCCTTGGTCGACTCCATATTCTCGTATCGACCACGGGCCGACACCTCATATTGCTTGCCCAGCAGCCCGAAGGGCTGGATTGAAGCATTCTTGGTCGCAAGCCACTTCAATGAGAGGCTACGCGTATCATGCCATGCAGACCCCTCTGCGCATAGTCATCGCCAAACCTGGTCTTGACGGACATGACCGTGGAGCAAAGGTGGTTGCACGATGCCTCAGAGATGCAGGACACGAGGTGATTTACACCGGATTGCGGCGCACTCCAGAACAGATAGTTCGCACTGTAATCGATGAAGATGCTGACATCCTTGGCCTTTCATCACTATCTGGAGCGCATGGGCATCTATTCCCGAGAACCTGTGAACTGCTTAGCGCAGCCGAAATGGGTCACGTGGTTGTTTTCGGAGGAGGAATCATTCCCGATGCGGACAGAGATGCTCTATACAGTGCTGGAATGAAAGCGATTTTTGGACCTGGCACCACCTCTCAGGAAATCAATGATTTCATCTCAACCATCATGGAAAGAATGAGTCTTGATGAGAAAGTCGGATGTGGGGATGGAAACGATTGGAAATGGGGCGATTAGATGGAGTTGGAGGAGGCTCGTGATGGCAGTCGTCTGGCACTCTCGCGAGCACTGACTCTAGTCGAGAACGGAGCCGCATTCAGCACAGAGGAGGAGGGGATCATCCTCGGAATCACAGGAGCTCCCGGAGTTGGTAAATCCTGTCTTGTCGATCAATTGGCCAAGGCTTACACTGAAAGGGGAGAGAAAGTGGCTATTCTAGCGGTTGATCCATCATCTCCAGTATCAGGAGGAGCGTTGCTTGGTGATCGTTTGCGTATGGATTCAGCAGATCTCGAAGAGTTGGTCTACATGCGGAGTGTTGCGACCCGCGGTGAAGCAGGTGCTGTTCCAAGTGTGGTCATTGGAATGACCAACGTCTTGAAGGAATGTGGATGGAAGCGAATCCTGATTGAAACGGTTGGCTCCGGCCAATCAGAATTCCGCATTGCAGCGATTGCAGATACCATTCTGTTGGTGGAGGCTCCAGGCAGAGGAGATGTGATTCAGGCTGAAAAGGCTGGAATCATTGAACTGGTGGATGTGGTAGCGGTCAACAAATCTGATCTAACAGGTGCTGAATCAACCGCTGCAGACATCTCCAATGCCCTTTCTGCTGGTTCCAAGGAGATTCCAGTCGCTCTTGTCTCTGCTCATTCAGGTGCTGGTGTGTCTGAATTGATTGAACTGATGGAAAAAGCAGGTGGAAATGAAATCTCACGCACTAGGTGGCGCGAACGCATGTATTCAGAATGGATGAGATTATTGACCCAGCATCCTGACTTTGAGAACACCCTCGATTCATTGGAATCTGGGGGCATCGATTTGTCTCAAGCAATAGAGAAAATGAGGTGAAAAGATGAGTGAAGATGAACAGGTAGAGATGAGCGACCCCATCGAGCATTCAATCGGCGGTAAAGGAGGGCACCTTTTGCGAAGAACATTTCACATCAGCATGTCCATTCTTCCATGGTTGTATTACTGGGAAGGGCAGAACATCACCGACTGGATCAATGAATTGGGTGGACTTGACCTGAGTAGAGAGATGCTCGCCAGTTCAATGGTTTTCGCAATTATTCTAGGAGAATCGATACGTTTGAAGATGGGTGTTGCGGTATATGGGCAACGAGATTACGAAGCTGATCACATAAGTGCACTCGCTTGGGGTGCCTTCGCTGTCGGAATGGTGTGTCTGACCGTTCCTGAAGCAGGCCTTCACGGTGCTGCATTGGGGGCGCCTTTAATCCTCTCTCTATCATTGGGAGATCCAGCACTTGGGGAGATGCGCCGCAGCGGCATGGATGAAAAGAATGTGATGCTGTTCGGCATGCTGTTCCTTGCAATCATCTGGGGTGCTGGAGCAATGTGGTTGGGCACTCCATGGTGGTTGATTCCATTGTTTGCCCCATTGGGAGTTCTTGCCGAGAAACCAAGACTTCGATGGATTGACGATAATGCAACCATGTTGTTGATTCCATTGGGGCTTGCAATACTCATCGGCCCATGGTTGTGAGAACGGTTCTTCTCGTCATCTTTACAAGTCTCCTGCACTCGCAGGTGTATATGAGCGAGCAGAGCGACGAGTCGGAGGAAGTCCCGCAAGGTGCTTACGTATTCGTCTTCCTGCTCTCTTTCGCTGCATTGATCATCACAATGTTCGTATATCCATTGTGGACCGCTTGAAAGCAGGTTCTGTGCATGGGTTGAAATGAACCTCTGAAAGCCAACTGTCCATGTGTGGAATCGCGGCGATGCTAGGCCAGCCGGACGCGCTGATTCTCAAAGCCATGGTTGAACTTCTAGAACATCGTGGCCCTGATGGAAGCGGAATCTGGAATGATGATGATTGTGGTTTGGGCCATTCGCGATTAGCTATAGTGGATATCAAAGGTTCCAAGCAACCAATGGTATCAGATGAGGGGCGTGTACTCGTGGTCAATGGAGAGATATACAATCATCAACAGTTCAGGTCCTCGATCCGAGATTTCAGATGGAGGACCAAGGGAGATTCTGAAGCCATTCTTGCTCTGCATTCAAGGTACCCTGATTGGGTCT
>CALCOQ010000272.1 GCA_937897005.1 uncultured euryarchaeote | reverse complement strand
GAGGGATCTGGTCACTGCATTGACCACTCCATCTTTGTCTGATTCGGGACATGGGACCTTGACTTCTCCAGTGGTGGGCAGACTAGGTACCACTCTATCGAGCATTTCTCCAAATGATTCACCTTCCAGTTCTGCGACCAGATTCAGTAATCTAGCACTGTTGTACAGAGAATCATCAAATCCATACCATCCCTTGTCGGCAAGGAAGATATGACCGCTCATCTCGGCTGCTATCATCGTCTGTGGATGTTCTGCAAGATGGGCTTTCATGAATGAATGGCCGGTTCTGGCCATCACTGGAACTCCACCTGCCTTGAGGATGGCTTGCTCAACCGCCATCGAACATTTGACGTCATAGACCACTGACCTTGCCTCTTCATCACCATCCAGCCTATCGGCTAGAACTTCAATTGCCAATGGTGGTATCAATCGGTCTGGATGAATGAAGCGTCCCTTCTCATCGACCACTCCAATACGGTCTCCATCACCATCGATACCAATCCCCAGTTCAGCCCCAGTCTCGAGCACCTTTGCTGCAAGGTCGACCATGTTCTTGGGTCTGGTCGGGTCAGCAGGGTGATTTGGCTCACTGGGTTCCCATTCTGTGTACAGAGTGGTGGCATCAAGGCCCAGTTCGATGAGCAACCTCTCCATGAATGGCCCAGTGACTGCATTTCCACAATCGACAACGACATTCACGGTACGGCTTGGCCTTCCTGCGGATTCGATAATATTCTTGATCCATGCATCATCATGAGGTGTCTGTTCCACACTTCCTTCTCCTTCACGGAAATCACCTGATAGGAATACTTCTTTCAATTCCTGGAGTCCTTCTCCTGCCAATGGTAGGCGTCCTTTGCAGATCTTGAAACCATTGTGTGTCGGCATTGGAAGATGACTTGCAGTGACCATGCAGCCACCATCGACCGGCAGGTTCCAAACAGAATGGTACAAGCCACCAGTTGGTAATATTCCGAGGTCCAAGACCTTGACTCCTGATTCACTCAGACCTTTCATCAGAGCCTTGGCGATTCCTGGTGAGGATTCACGGATGTCGCGGGCTACAGCAATTGCTCCCAATTCAAGATATGTTGCTAGAGCACGACCAAGGCGTTCCGCGAAAACATCGTTGATCTCGGAACCTGAAAGACCACGAATATCGTAGGCTTTGAAGCAATGCTGAGGCCACTCCATCAATATCCCCGACCCACGACCCGGTTTCAATGTCTTTGTCTCAACGCCTGATGTATGCAGCAATGAATACTACTGCAGTGAAAGTACCGAGCCATTGCAGCAGAAGTCCCTGCCAGATGGCAACAGCGGTAATTGCGGTGAAGGTTGGAAGCACTATCATGATCAATCGTGGCCATGTCACAAGTCCCTTTGGAGGCTTGTCCAGATATGGAGATCCTGGCATCAGAAATCCACACTCAGCAACAGTTCTCATCAATTGCCTGCACGACGATCTCGACCTTCGCTCCTGCTGGTAGCGATGCCCCATATGTGGCGCGAGCAGGAGGAACTGGGGTATTACCGACCCATTCAGAATATACCTCATTCAGTGCAGCGAAGTCAGCAATATCGTTCAGAATGACTTGTGAGAAGCAGATTTCGTGTTTTGAGACACCGGCTGCAGCCAACAAGGAATCAATCTTGGCGAGACAGCCTTTGGTCTGCTCTTGTATTTCATCACCCGCTTCCGGTGCAATTTGTCCAGCCAACCAGATGATTCCGTTAGCCTTGATTCCTGGTGAATATGGTCCGTAGGTTTTTCCGCCTTCCACTTCGATACGCTCTTTCGCCATGTTCAGCGAGTAGGGAGGGAGTACATTGCCGTTCTCTTGACAATGTGAGACCGATTGGAGATGACATGGCGGTTGCGACCTGTTGGGTATTGGACCATCCTGCGCATCTACAGATTCTTGCAGGATTCATCCGTGGAGGCTCTACATCAGATATCCTGGTGGCGACTGAACGTTCAGAGGTCAGGTCGTTGTTCGAATCTTCGGAAGGAATCCTGCCACGTAGGCAAACCATCTGGGTATCAAGACCAGTTGGCACGGGCAGGTCACTCAAGGCGGGTGGTAGATTGCTGGCGGTCAGGAAGCAACTCAAGGGAAGTGGAATCGAGCGGGTCGTGGTCATCGGTGCGGCCATCGAGTTGTGGGCAGCAAGGAAGGCAGGAATTCAACAGCGGTGGTATATCAGTGATACCGAGATCAACCACACTGCTCATGAAATCGCGCTCAAACATGCGACGCACATTCTCCTGCCCCAACACTGGAAAGAGGAGATAGACGGGGGTCTGCTCTCTAGATTCAAAGGAGAAGTCCATCGATATGATGGCCTGCATCCGCATATCCATCTGCATCCAGGACTCAGGCCACAGCAAGTATCCGAACCACCCAGAGTGATGGTGAGGAGGCTGAAAGGTGGCGGCATCCATGATGATGATGAAATCATCGATTTCCCTGACTTTCTTCTTGATGGTCTACAGGTGAGTTTTGCCGATGAAGGAGAAATTGAAGCGTCTTGGCGACTTCCTTCTTCATTGTGTACTTTTGATGGAGTGATTACCCAGAGTGTCACTCTGGCCAGTGAAGCAGCGATTCAAGGAGTCCCAACTCTGCTGATATCCAAGGCTGAAAGAGGATTCATTGATGAAATACAGAGGATGGGCCT
>CALCOQ010000271.1 GCA_937897005.1 uncultured euryarchaeote | reverse complement strand
CGAGATGGTGAAAGTCCACACCTATCAGCCATGGCTGCAAGATCAGCATAGGTCGATGCGCCGTCTCCTTCGACATGTAACTGTAGAGTGAGATTCTCTTTGGCGGCTCTTTCCATGGTCCACGATAACAGCTCATTGGCCTCAGACCAGACATCCTCCTCCACCGCCCAATGCGGCCTTCCGACCTCACCCACGGCGCAAGCCTGACCTTCAGTACAATACTCGATCGCCAACTCAACTGCATCAACGTACAACTCAGAAGCAACTTCACTTCCCAATGCCTGCCTTTGATGAGCCCAACTTGCTGGATGTGGTCCAAGAACGACTCTGACCCCAAGACCCACATCCTTGCGGACCTCCGCAGCCATTGCCAGAGTGTTTTCATATGCGGTTCTCCATCCCTCTACAGAAATAGGTAAGTCCGAAAAATCTGGTTTGTGAACAAGAACCAGATCGCTTCCACCTGCACGCTTGAAATCAAGTGCTGCAGCAAGGAATCTATGTCCTCTATCGAGATGGAAATGATTGTCCAGTATCGGCCCAGTCCAACGACCTTTGTCGATGAGCATGGAATCAGTCCTCTACGAACAGACCTTCAGATTCAAACTTGTCTCGCCAGTGTATTGCAGCCATTGCAACCAGATTTGCATGTCTGGAGTTGGTTGTTATCGCTCTGCCATTGGGCCAGACCAACAACTCAAGGTCATGGCGCTGGTCATTGATTCTCAAGCATCCCAATGCGCTATCGAGCTTCGCCTCGTCAGCATATATCGGTACCCTTTCGATTTCTATTCCTCTTCCAAAATCGAAGGAGGCGATGACTGGACCCTTCTCTGAACTCAAACCCTCATCACTATCTCCCATTCGAAGAAGAAATTCTCTGACCGCGGCTCTGGCTGCTTGAGGCTGTACAGTTCCATGAACGACGATACGACCTTTCTTGTCAACCAGAATGGTTGCTCTTGGGCTTTCCAAAGCATGAATGACGTAGTCTCCACTTCTAGATGCACCGAGATCATTCACCGCCTTGTCAGGATCTATGGGTGTAGAGGGAATGAAACGAATGAGTTGATTCTCAACCTGTACCTGAGGTGCATCAACCGTGGACATACTCACTCCTCCTCGTCATCCGAGGCAGTACCGCCATTTGCGGTTTCCGGCTCGACCCCAGAATCCAGAATCTTAACCAATTCTGCTATCCTGACCTGTAGTGAAGGTACCATCAAGGTCGCTTCATTTCCAAATCGCGACCTCAGGTCAGCCATTGCGCCACGTAATCTGGAAGCGATTCTTTGATCTCGTTCAAGACTTAATTCTGGAGAAAGGCTCTCCTCGATCAACCACCACCAAGCCGCTGCCAGAGCGGAAGCCACCTGCAGTTCCATCGGACCATCTGGAGGGGGTGATGAACTTCCCTTGGCAACCTTCAGTAACTTGCTGAATCTTCGACCTTGAAGGGGTATCTTCAGCAATGTCCTCCATCTGGTCAATTGGTCGGCTTCTCTCTCAAGATGTTCAACCCATTCTTCATCCTCCATTGAGGGCTCCATATGGTAGACTGGGCGAGCGTGCTTCTTGGCCACTCTCAACATACGCCATGGCTCTGGATCAGGAAATCTGCCCCCAGAGACACCATCCAGCAACATCAATCTCTCTAGGTACAACTGGGTTGCACCGCCTCCAAGCATCGCCTCGGTCAGATTGATACCAGCGCTTTCTTTCTCTGAAGTCTCTTCAAATTCCCATGCATCGATATCTTCCTCACCGGCAAGTAGAGCAAGACCATCCCATATGGCTCGTGGACGCATCACCTGAGGATAGACCACGGTAGGTAATACGCCATGGAACAGTATGCGACCACCGTCTGGGTCAATCCAGACTTGATCCTCCCAAGAGAGGACTACATCCATTGAAATCAACCCTGACTGCGGACCCAATCGCGCAATTGATCAACGGACCAACCCATATCGAAGTAGCCTTGAATCGTTTGCTGATCCCACTGCGGGAACTCGGCCATAGCCTGCTGCATCTCTGGTGAAACACCACCACTAGGAGCACCATAGCCGCCGTGGCCACCACCAGCATGGTCGTATCCACCACCACCATAGGATTCTGTACCACCGCCACCATATCCTTGTTGTGCCTCATATGGCAAGGTAGGGAATGCCTTGTCATCTCCTTGCTCGAATTCATCATATTCTCCTTCGCTACGTCCACGTAGAACCAGAACAACCACGACTAGGACTAGGATTCCTATCAAACCGCCAAGTACTGCTAATATCAAGCCTACAGGCAGGGAATCGTCGACATTGCTGGCGAGACTGATATCGTATGTTTGTCCGGCATTGATACTGGAATAGATCAATTCCCCGGTAGCATTGTTGGTAATCTCAAAGTGCAGATTCGCCTTTGCCTCTCTGAAAGGTTCGATATCAACCTCCATGTTGTGAGAATTAGAACCAAGTTGACCATCAAAGACTCCAATCACTGGAGTAGTCACTATCTTCACAGTTGCTCTCGCACCATCGCTTGCAGACACCACCTCGATCTTCATCTCCAATGTTCCCTCGGTATTGCCATCATTACGAATTGTTATGTCAAGCTGTACTCTATCTCCCACTTCTGGAGCATTCGGGTACATCTTGAATTGTGTTATTTCGAATTCTGCCTGTTCATAGACCACCTCATATTCACTGGTCCATTGGTCCTGAGTTCCACGAATTGGGTTTTCATCAGAGCCTCCACCTGATAATCCGAGTCCTGCTGAATCATGGCCTGTTACCCAGAATCGCAGAATCACATTCTGAAGTTGCTCTTTGCTTGGTAACTCAAACTCATCGGGCCACAGATCGATACACTCTGCATTCTCAGCGATTATCTGGTCACCGCCTCCGACGAGGCTCAGATTCATGGATTGAGCCCCACCATAGTTCGCCTCAGCGAAACTCCAGTTCTCCCCATTCTGGAAAAACATCCAGTGGACATATATTGAATGTGGATCCAAGCGCTCTGTCTCCTTGATCATCAATTGAACATTCACGCAATGTATGGACGAAGAAGGCATGATTCCATCTCCCAAGGTAGCACCTTTGGTATCGGTTGCCTGCCATGTGTTTGCCAAGACCTCTGGAGCAGTACTGTCAACCTTGATCTTGAATTCCTGCGTCGCTGTAGTGTAATCAACAGCACCTTCAGGAAGACTGCTTGTATCTACATTGAAGGAATACTGGAATTCGTTGGTCTTGCTAGGCGCGGTCAAATTGATGGCGAAAATACCGCCACTGAACTCATGATAGGTCGTCTCTCCAGACAACTGCTCATTTCCGCTGGAATCTGCAGATGCATCTTGACGGACAACCACCATGGTCATCGTGATCTCTGGATTGACTACAACACTCGGGTATCCATCCTTGAATGCGTATTGGCCAGTGAACTGGACAGTATCTCCAGAATAAACATAATCAGCACTCGAACCACTTCCGAAACTGTAGATGTTTGAAGTGATGAAAGGTCCAGTCATATCCTCCAGATTCAACGAGGTGGTATCAAGAAGGAAACCATCACCATATATCCAACGTTGCTTGTAGCGTCCACCTGATTCTGTCAATACAGAAGAAGGATTGTTGGGGTCGAGGTCCTTGACTCTCACTTGAGGCGTCATGACCCCTGTCGCAGTAGGACAATTCCAATCCAATTGAATCGGCATATCCAACATGAATTCTGTCTCGAATGGATCGATCAAGGATTGGCCGTTTCGACGAACCATCTGTGTACCATTACTCTCATTCGAAGCCTCGATGACCTCGATCCACATACTGTTACTTTCCACCGTATGAGTCCGTGGATAATATGTGAGAACCATATCATCTGGAACCCCAGGGTTGAGGTCTATCTCGAATGAAGAAATATCTCTCCAACCATTGTCATCCCTTCCTTCAACGATGAGGTGGTACTCATTTCCTGCGAACATCGTCTTGGTGCTTGTGTCAAACTCATTGCCAAAGGCATCACGTATCTTGAAACTCTCGATTCCGGGGTTACGACTTCCCATTCCAACATATGAAATCAAATCATTATCCAGACCTGGTGAACCTGCAATGATGGGATTGCCTGCAAGGTCATTACCCGAGACAAACAGGCTGACACGGCCATCATGTCCATCGTTGGCGATGTCGTTGATGGTGCCAGTGTAATTGGCTACAGGAGTGGCTCCATCGCCTTGTAATACCACTTGGAGATACTCGGTCTCATGTGGGGCGCCGTCCTCATCGACATCGTGATCCTTCTGCACCCAATAATTCAGAGTCAGTGTATCAGGTGGATCGGGAATATCTTGTGCAGTGAATTTGAACCACTGGGTCTGTGAAGGACTGACCCATGTATCATCATACAATGGTCGCCAATATCCACCGGCGTTCCCTGGGGCTGCTGAACCGTCCCAGACCTGAGTATCATTGAGACTTGGCGAATAGGTATCAATAGTCAGTTGAAACTGAATCTCGCAATCAGGGCCTGGGAAATATTCGGCAGGTGGACAAAGAGTGTCACCACCAGAGTATGAAGCCATTCGGAATCGATATTCCTCGGTTCCTGCGGCATCTTCACCAAGATCGACAAGCCAATCGAAATCTCCACCGATTGGACCAGAAGCATTGTCAATCTCTATCCAGTCATAGGTGATGTTCTGAGGATCGGTACTGTTGATATCGAGGATCTCCATGAGAATCCTGTACGATGCCGGGTCCGGAGCGGCATCAAGACCTTCCAGCTTGATGCTGCCAACAAGACGTATCAGTTGATTGGAACGACCATCGGAGAGGGATTGTGATTCACCAGCATTGTTCTGAACATCGAATTCCACTACTCCTGCATCATTCTCTATTGCATTTCCAGTACTTGGAGCCAAAGCAACAGCTCCTGGCATCCCCTCTACTCCATTGTCTGCAATCAGACTTGCGAATACACGGGCCTCCAGTGAATCCTCCCATGAAGGATTGATGGTGAAACGCCAGGAAATTTCCTTTGCACCCAAGATATCGGTTGCGCTGGAAGATTGTAGAGTGATGAGATCATCTGGATCCTCAATCTCCCAGAAACCCATCAGGTTTGAGTAACCCAATTCTACCGCACCGGTAGTGGATTCAATTCTCAAT
>CALCOQ010000270.1 GCA_937897005.1 uncultured euryarchaeote | reverse complement strand
TACCATCTCCATCAGTATCTGCATATGCGCGGCCGATTATCTCGAGGCTGGAAGGAGCATCAGACAAATCATCTGGAGAGGTTATCGTCAACGTAGGACGTACGAGGTCGCCTCCACCATTCAATTCATATCCTCCAGGTTCACTGAATTCAATCAACCAGTCACTGCCTGGATTTCGTTGCAAGGATAACTGCACCTCCATATCGAGGCCATCCGCTCCGATATGCTCGAGTTCAAATTCAACCGAGGTGGTCTTCTCTGGTGCGATGAGGATGACATCCCCTTGCGAATCTCCCAGTTGGAGGAATACCGCGTATTCGACAAATTCAACTCCATTATGCTCGAATATCATCACATTGTCCTGCATGTCCCTGACTTCCAGACGTAATCCGTATTCTCCTGCTGCGCGGCCCGAATCATAGGTCCATTCATGTTGGCCCACCAGACCTTCATTGTCGAGTTTCAATTCCCCATCTTCAAAGGTCTTCTCAAACACAACTGCAGTGTCATCTGGGGTCTGCATGACCAATTTCACATTCTTGATATCATCCCTTCCAAATGCATCTCGGACATCAACTGAGAACTGCATGGTTCGATATTCAACACGATGATTCGGTGCCCATTCAGTGACCTCGGCATCGTTCCAAGAACCACCAGATCGGTGAACCTTGACCATCGAATTGGCAAGAGCATTTGCCTTCACCTCCATCCTGGTATACGCCCCATTACTGTTGTCGACGTTGTGATATGCTACTCTGACATCGCAATCCTCACTGCCCTGATTGGGCACGCCACCTCCTGCACAATTGGCCTCAGCGGTGATTCGCAAGGTCAACTGCTTGCCAGATAGTACGGCGAATCCTTTGCTTCCATCTTGGAGAGTTGTTGAGACATCCATCTCATATGGACGATATTGGTAAGCACAACTGCTGCCAAAAATACCTCCATCCTGACATGGATCGTCGAGTTCAGCAGTGGTGCTGGCAACGACCGAAGAGCCGCTCATCAACTCAAAGGTAAGGTCTGCATCACTACCTTCTTGACCAGTGAAACGGATGTAGACAAAGAGAGGGATGCTGGCTCCATTATCGTTCTCTCCCTTGACGGTAAGATTGGATATCATCGATGCGGACTTGAACTCCACTCCTCCGATGGCTGATTCATCAGATTGTCCACCCGAATCTGGAACGTGGGTGGTGATGAAACCCATTCCTCCAGCTGAAGAGTTCTGTTCTGCCACGAAAAGGTCGTAGGAGACCGTGGAATCAGAAACTGAATGACGCTCATCCACAATGCTCTGGTCCAACATCTCGATTGGAGATGGAGCCAAGGGGGAAGCGATTGACAACAGCAGCAGGAGTGTCATGCCCATCATCACCCTCCACTTTTGCGTAGCCGCGTGTGAACTGGACATCGATACTAGGCCCACCTTGCCTCCATTAGAACGTTTGCGGCCTTTGCGCTGTAAATCTGGACGTTGGAGAACACCACCTAAGGTGGTGAAGCACCGTTGCATCAAAAGCCATGACCCTCCCCGGCAGGATTGCAGGGGTGGCTGAGCATGGTCAAAGGCGCCGGGCTTAAGATCCGGTCCGCAACGCGGTTCGTGGGTTCAAATCCCAGTCCCTGCACCAACAAGAGATGTTGAGATGGTCCACTCATTCTTCCTCGGAGACATCAAGGTGCTTGGCGAGACCCATATCGCGTATTGCCTGCCCAAATGAAGCAACCAGATATTCTGCTTCCGGCCGCAGTAACCTGAGACGTACTCTTATCTCGTTGACCAAGAAAGTCACCTCTCCCTTGTCGTTGCAGTCCAGATCGAGGAGATTGGCTAGCCGCCATTGGCCGATGGTCCGCGGAATGAACCCATACAGATTGGCCTGAATGGTGACCGTATGTTTGGTCAGAGATATCCTGTGTCTATTATCGAGATTTCCAGTTGGACCTTCCAGACGCGCCCATGCCAGAACCGTCAGGAGAGTGAGGCCCAGACTCCATGATGCTGCTACGAATAGATTGGCGGTCCTGATGGTGGCCAAGGTGATCATCAATCCAAGAACGAAGGCTGCAATGGATGACCAAATGACACCTGCCAAGGCTCCATCTTCCATCTCAGTGGGTAGTTTGACCGTGTAACCATTGGGATTCGTCTTGAAATCGAATCTGATACCATCAAGTTTGACCGGTGCATTCCATCTCTCACCAACCTCGTTCAGTTGAGTGATGACATTCATACCATGCTCATCCTCACGCACTCGCCTTCCAGTGTGTTCTGACAATCTCGCATCACAAGCAACAGCAATTGATTCAGCCATCGTAAGAACGTGCGATTCATTGAAAGAACGCAACAACTCAATCATTCCATCATCCTTGGAATCCACATGTAATGACCATTGAGCGGGACGAGAATCTGGAATCTTCTGAGTCAAAACGTATGAAATGTCGGTAGACTCCCATTTCCGGGATAATGGGCCCGCCGAGATGGAGATTCCCTTCTCATGAACCTGAATATCGACTGGGGTACTGACGGTGGTGCTGAAATGATGTACGTCGCCGTCGCGACTTTCCAGAAGGTCACTTGCCTGCCGCCACACCATGTAGGGTGCAGACAAGCATTGCTATATCAGGATTCAAGCGTCACGGCCTCTTCAGAGGGGCAGAGAGGGGGCGCGAGATGAAACCGAAAATATGGTTGAACAAC
>CALCOQ010000269.1 GCA_937897005.1 uncultured euryarchaeote | reverse complement strand
CCAACCTTGTGGGGGTGTTCTGCCAAGGGCTCGCCGGATTCATCAGCAGCGTAGATGTCTTCCTTGTTCCAAAGTGTTGGACCAGGGGCAGGCAGAATCCAGTCATTGGGGTCATTGGTCTGAGCATATGATGAACGCTGTAGCCACCACGATTGCATCTCATATCCACGCTCCTTGGCCTGCACCTCCAATTCATCGCTTGATATGGCGTTCTTTCTGACATCGTGCAGTGTCGCTTCAAGTGAGCCGGGCGAGGAGAAGGCAAGGACGAGGAAACCAAAGCCAGAGAGAGCGAACATGCCAACGTCTCCCTTGGCCGCGAAAACAAAACCTACAATCACCAATGCCAATCCTAATCCCCAGATAATCCACATCCACCAGATGTATGGTATGGAAAAATGGAAGAATCCACGGTCGAGGCTGGCTTGGTCGATACTCGCTTCAGTCATGGTTCGTGAAAGCAAGGAATGCAAATGACCTTTGTGTAAGATTCTCAATCTCTACCAGGCATGTAATCTGGCTTCTTCTGCCAGATGGCCCAAGTTCCATTAGCAGTTGCAACCACCTGTCCATCAAGAGTCGCCACCTCACCGCGCAAATGCGCAACGTTACGCCCTCGTTTAACAAGGAGGCCATTTGCAATCAATTCATCGCCAGGTCTTGAAGGGGCGAGAAAACTGATGCTCAACTGAGTGGTAGCGCACCATTCCTCGAGCGGTAAAGTGGAAACCAATGCCCCACCACATGCCATATCCAACATCATCGAATAAAGACCACCATGCGTGACTCCTCCTTTATTGGTGTGTTTGTCAGAAACAGTCACCTTGAGTGAGGCAGTACCCTGACCCCATTCTCCGCGTCTGATATCCATGGCTTGAGCGATTCCGGATAATTCGGGTGGCTGCGAGAATTCAGTCATCATTCATCACCCCGACGACCTTGACGAGTATCCTTTTGTTGCGCTGGCCATCGAATTCAGCATAATGGATCTGCTCCCAGGTCCCTAGATGAAGACGCCCGTCCTGAACGGGCATGCAGACCTGTTGACCTAGTAACTGACGCCGCAGATGAGCATCGCCATTGTCTTCCCCAGTCCTATGATGCAGGTATTCCTTGCCCTTCTTTCCATCAGGGCCATGATATGGCGCCAGACGTTCAAGCATCGACATGATATCATCATGCAAGCCATATTCAAGGTCGTTGACATATACGCTGGCTGTAATGTGCATGGGATTGACCAGAACCAAGCCATCACCGATACCAGAGCGCTCGATAACTGCCTGTACCTCTCTGGTTATACATCGGATCTCGTATCTCTCAGGTGTCTTGATACTCATCTCTTCAACATAGGTCGCTGCAGTGCCTTTGACCAATCTCCCACTTTCCGCCATGTAGCCTCTCATGTTGGGGGTACGGTTCAAGTTTCAGGTGCACCAGCGGCCCTTGTGGACCCACTTGCATTGGCCGATGGGACGATTCTTGGAATCCTTGCGGCCGGCCTCTTGCTTGGTGCGATCGAAGGTATCCTTCCGGGCCCATTGATGATGGTGGTCATCTCCGAGACGATGAAACATGATTGGAAGGCTGGTGCCAAGGTCACCTCCTCGGTTCTCATCACCGACGGACCGATCATCTTGTTGTGCGCGTTGGCATGGAATGCATTGAGTGGCCTTGAGAACTATCTGACTGCCGCTGCAGCGGTATTGTTGCTGTGGTTGGCATGGAAGGCCTGGTTCAGCAAACCACCGGAAGTCACCGAGATTCCAGATGAAGACCATTCCTTGCGCAATGGAGTCCTGACCAATCTGGTCAATCCTAATCCATACAGATTCTGGGGCCTTATCGGGGCGCCATTCCTGGTTGCTGGATGGCAACTTTCTCCATTCGCTCCCGCCTTGTTCATCATCGCTTTCTTCGGAGTCTTCATCACCTGTAAAGTGAGTATTGCAAGAATAGTCGACCGCTCAAGAGATGCATTGCAATCCAAAGGCTACGTGAGGGTCATGCGGTCCTGCGCAGTTGCTTTGCTGATATTCTCGTTCGGTTTCATCTTGAGAATCATTTGACCTTCTTGTCCACGGCTACCTCTTGGTAGGAATATCTCTCTTCATCCCAAGGGTCTGCATGATTGTGATATCCGTGTCTCTCCCAGAATCCTCTTCTGTCCTCTGACAAGAGTTCCATTCCACAGACCCACTTGGGGGATTTCCAAGCATACAGGTGGTGACAAACGAAGCGCATCGGCCCTCCGTGTGGTCGGGTCAATGGTTTGCCATCGTGATGGGTGACGAACAGGTTCTCTTCTACCAATGCATCCTCAAGTTTGAGATTGGTGGTATATCCACCATGGCAATGGAACAGAACCGCAACCGGCTGTTCAGTCAATTCCTTCTCAATCTCCTTCCATAGTGTGGATATTGGCACCCCCGCCCACATATTGTCATATCGAGACCAAGTGGTGACACAGTGGAAGTCTTTCTTCAACTCCAGCTGGCCAATGGCAAGAAAATCCTCCCACGACCACTTGAGTTCATTGCCGAGGCCATGGCCCCATACTCTGAACTCCCAGCCATCGATTTCAACCTGTGGTGTTTCCCCATAGGTAAGAACCGGGAAACGCTTGGTCAAGAACTGTCCCGGGGGTAAACGTGGACGTCCGTCTGGGAGCATGATGCCTGCATGGGGTACGGGTCATAAGGAGGCGACCCCTCGCACCAATATGGGTGCCAACATCCTCGTGGTCTACAAAAAGAACCACGAAAGGATTCATGATGAGAGCATCTCGAGCATCGAGTCGATATTGTCCGAAACCGCGGATCTGAACCACACCATGCGAGCCAGAGAAGCGGTCTCACGAGCCGACTTCATCGGCAGGGATCTGGTCATCGTGGTCGGTGGTGATGGAACCTTGACCTCGATATGCCACAATGTTGACGACCTGACACCAGTGATGGGAGTTAATTCCCATCCACGTACCAATGATTCTGAAGGCTCGCTTGGATTCTACATGGATTCAACTGTGGATTCCTTTGCTGAAGACTTGAAAGCAGCCCTCAGTGGTCAAGGCATGGTCAATATCCTGCCAAGGATACAGGCCACCATAACTTCAACCAGCGGGAACATCATCAAGACCGACCCCGCTGTGAATGACCTGCTGATAGCGAATACCCACCAATATGCACCCTCAAAGTATCGTATCCAAAGAGGCGATGTGGATGAAAGACAGCAATCATCCGGACTTCTGTTCTCGACCTGGTTGGGACAAGGAGCATGGATATGCCATGTTGCTGACCTAGAATCACTGAATGCTCAACAAAAGGATTCCAGCACTCACTATTTCACAGTGGCAAGAGAACTCGCCGATGGAGAGGAAGGGATGGCATGGACCTCAGAGGCGACCATCATCACCAGTGACATGCATCGTGGATATGCGGTTCCTGATGGTTGGGATGAATACCATTTCAATAGAGGGGCAGTGATCAAAGTTGACCTTGAGGGCCCTGTACTGAGACTGCTTTCCTTCAGAGGAAAACTTGGTCTGGACTAACGATTATCCTTTCTCCATCTCTTCATGTCATCTTTAGTGAAGGTACCGAAACCTGAATCTGAGGGATTGAAGGTCCCCGGTCCATCGTCCATGTCAAACATCCTCATGAAATGCTTGTTCTGCCTATTACTCACCCTGAAGAAATTGATGCCTGATTTGAGAAAACTCTTGATCAGTTCCTGTATCTCTTCGTCGAATCCATCTTCGTCCATGTACTTACATGGAACACTGACCCATTATGAAGAATGAAAAAAAAAAGTGGGAGACAGGAGCCATTTCTGGCTCCTGCCCCCCGGTTTCATAGGAGGTGATCCATCTGCAGGTTCCCCTACAGATACCTTGTTACGACTTAACCCTCCTTGTCGAAGACAGGCTCGAATACGCCATTAAAACGCAGCCTCACCCACCCCCAACTAAGATGGTTTGACGGGCGGTGTGTGCAAGGAGCAGGGGCATATTCACCGTGCTATGTTGAAACACGATT
>CALCOQ010000268.1 GCA_937897005.1 uncultured euryarchaeote | reverse complement strand
CGGACTTGATTCAACTGGCTGTGCCAGTTGAAGTCTTATCAAGGGGTTGATGGTCGCCGAGTTGATTGCAATGGGCGTCCATACCGATTTACAGGTCATGCGTAAGGGAACCGAGTTGATCAAGCGAGGTTTTGCCCGTATGCAGCAGGGTGGCGTCATCATGGATGTCGTCACTCCCGAACAGGCTCAGTTGGCCGAGGATGCTGGAGCGACTGCGGTGATGGCCCTTGAACGCGTTCCTGCAGATATCAGGAAAGCAGGTGGTGTCGCCAGAATGAGCCATCCTGACCTGATAAATGGCATCATTGAGACCACCTCCATCCCGGTCATGGCAAAGGCAAGGATAGGGCATGACATGGAGGCTGCAGTACTTCAGGAACTTGGGGTCGACATGGTTGATGAATCCGAGGTCCTTACTCCTGCTGATCCGTTCTTCCACATAGCAAAGAATGACTTCACGATTCCATTCGTCTGTGGTGCAACTCATCTTGGGGAAGCGGTACGCAGGATCCACGAAGGAGCAGCGATGATCCGTACAAAGGGCGAGGCAGGTACAGGTAACGTGGTCGCTGCAGTCACCCATGCTCGTCTGATAAAGCAGGAGATTGCTCAAGTTCAAACACTTGATGCCGAGGGGCTCAAGGTTGCGACCGATGTCATAGTCGATAGATACCACGAGTTGGCAGCACAGTCAGCCCTGCCAGGAAATGTGGCGATTACTCCTTTTGGTGCTCTGGACGATTCTTTCAATCAGGATGTTCATGACCTACTGGTCCAGATAGTTGAGATGGGTCGGCTTCCAGTCATCACCTTCTCGGCCGGAGGAATTGCTACTCCTGCGGATGCAGCACTGATGATGAGGCATGGAATGGATGGTATTTTCGTTGGCTCTGGAATATTCAAATCGTTGGATCCAAAGACCACGGCAGATGCGATTGTCATGGCAACACATCACTTCGATGATCCTGCGGTCATTGCTGAGGCTTCAGCGATGATGGGTGAGGCAATGCCAGGATTGGAATTGGATGAACTTGACACTCGTATGGAAGAGCGCGGCTGGTGAAGTTACCTCAGCAATATAGGCCACTTCAAATAGTGGGGGTCGGTCGGCTGGACGCTCGTAGGGTAGCCCCTGCAACGGAACCGAGGGATGAATCATGGCCAGTCGAACAGGCGCCAATGCGCGCGCATCAGCAAGAAAGCAAAAAGACAAATGGAAGGCCAAGAGATGGTTCACCATTCGTGCACCGAGATTTCCATGGAATTTCAAGCGCATTGGTGAGACCCTCGGGGAAATAGAAGAACACATCATTGGAAGAACATACGAACTCACTCAGCAGGAGTTTGATGGCGATTTCAGTAAGATGCATGTCAAGTTACGCTTCAGTGTGACCGAGTGCGTCGGGCAAGAGGCATTGACCGAATTCGTCGGACATACCCACCAATCGGACCACGTCCGTAGGCAGATTCGTCGATACCGAGGAAAGGTCGATGGCGTGGTTGATGTAGTGACTGTGGACGGCTATCTGGTTCGTTTGAAGCCATTGATGATCACAGAGAAGCGCATCAAGTCGAGTGTCAAGAGTGCCATGCGCCAGAAAGCACGAGACGTTATCTTGACCAATGCTTCTCGAAAGACCTACGCAGAGTTACAGAAGTCATTGTTGGGCGGTGAATTGGAAGAAGAGATTCGCAATGCGGTCAAGGTCATCTATCCAGTACGTTCAGCGGTCATCCGCAGGAGTCAACTTCTACAATCTGGAGTGGTTCCCGAGAGTGGCCCAACCCTAGATGAGATTCATGCAGAGGAAGAACGCCAGACTGCAGAGGTTGCTGCACGTAAAGCCGCAGCACTGGCCGCAGCAGAAGATGACGGCGATGTTGCTGAAGAAGCAGGGGTCCTGGCAGCAGCTGAGGCCATGGAAGCGGTCGCTGAGAAGGCAGCGGAAGTAGCAACTGAAAGCGCTGAAGAAGCGGAAGAACCAGCGGCTGAGGAAACTGAGGAAGAAACTGAAGAACCAGCAGTTACAGATTCTGAGGATGACTTCTCTACATTGCCCGGGGTCGGGCCTGCAACTGCCAAGAAATTGGTGGATGCGGGACTTTCATCATTTGCTGCTTTGAAAGAAGCAGGAGTGGATGGAATCTCGGAGACCAAGGGGATATCGGCCGCATTGGCACAGAAGATAATCGACCATCTCAGTTGAAGGACCGGTTCTGTTCATGCATTTGCATGAGTGATGAAGAACGACCCGTCGATGTTGAGCAATGGCTTGCCAGCGGAGCAGGTGGACGAGTGTTGGCTGTGGCCGAATCTGACGTTTCACCAATCTTATGTGATGGTCGTTTTGATACCATGATGGCACGCACCGCGAGATTCCATGACAAGCATGCTTTCGCAGAGAACAATGGGCATGATATGGGCTATCGTCTTGCATTGACGATTGAGGAATTGGGTGAATTGGCAGCGGCGGTGACCAAGGGTAAGCCGAAGTCTGACCTTGAAGAGGAATTAGCGGATGTCTTGATTCTGATACTTGGGCACGCTTTGGCCATGGAGATTGATCTCGAACGTTCATTTCATGACAAGATGGACCGAATCATGCTTCGACCTTCACGTAAGGGCCGTCTAGGAGTCAGAGTCACTGAGTACGTTGGAGAATCCTGAGGGCCCAGGAGTGTTGATCTCCTTCTTCCTTGGTGGCGGGACTTCGAGAGACCTCGTCCATCCCATCTGGAATCGCGAAGAAGGTATCAGCATCACCGACCACGGTTTGAACTTCAGTCAGTTCGATGGTGTCAAGTTGGAAGAGACTGTATATCTGGCCACCTCCGATGACGAAAGCCTCCTCGACATTTCCGCATGCTGCAATTGCGCCTTGCGGATCACGAGCCATGATGACTCCAGAAAAATCTTGTTTTCTGGATAATACGATATTGAGGCGTCCATCCAAAGGGCGCCCAATGCTCTGAAATGTTCTGCTTCCCATGATTACAGGTCCACCCATCGTTCTTTTTCTGAACCGGGCGAGGTCCGAAGGAAGCCTCCACGGAAGCCCACCCGCTTTGCCGATGGCCCCTTCAAGGTCACTTGCCACAAGAGCGATCAGTTTCATCAGAACACCTCAGACCGAAATCGGTGCGGCGATGTGGGGATGGTGCTCATAGCCTCTGACCTCGATGTCTTCAAACTTGAATGAGTCGATGTCATTCACTTCTGGATTCAGATATAGAGTGGGTAACTGCATGGGATTTCTTGAAACTTGCTCACGTGCCTGCTCAAGATGATTATTGTAGAGATGAGCATCGCCAATAGTGTGTACGAAATCACCGACGCCAAGGTTGCAGACCTGCGCCATCATGTGCACCAAGAGACTGTATGAAGCGATGTTGAAAGGTACGCCAAGGAATACATCGGCACTGCGTTGATAGAGTTGACATGACAACTTTCCATCATTCACGTAGAACTGGAAGAATGCGTGGCAAGGCATCAATGCCATTTCTTCCAATTCACCGACATTCCATGCACTGACGATGATTCTCCTGGAAGTGGGATTGGTCATTATCAACTCAATGGCTTGAGAAATCTGGTCAATGACCTGGCCCTCAGTGGTTTCCCAATTTCGCCACTGTTTTCCATAGACTGCTCCTAGCTCTCCATTTTCATCAGCCCATTCATTCCAGATCCGCACTCCGTTATCCTGTAGATACTGAATGTTGGTTTCCCCTTTCAAGAACCAAAGCAACTCATGGATGATCGACTTGAGGTGCAATTTCTTGGTGGTGACCATCGGAAATCCCTCACTTAGATCAAAGCGCATCTGATGTCCGAAAACAGAGATGGTGCCGGTGCCGGTTCTATCACCCTTTTGTGCGCCCTCATCGAGGATGCGCCTGATAAGGTCGAGATACTGCTGCATGCGACTCAGCAGTGCTTCAGATAGCCGGTTCTTCAATGATTGGAATCAAGATGCAGCCAGTGAAAGTTCGAAGTCATCGGAATTGTTGCGCTCGTCTGAATGGTCAGGGCGCTCCCAGAGCGGCGATATCGCGCATCAGGTCATCAGTGAATCCACGAAACATCCCGGCTAATTCGGACTTTCTTTCGGCCTCATCCATCTTCAACAAAGCAGCGATATCATCGCTGGAGAAATCATTCTTCTTCAGCCAGTCATTCCAAGAGGTGCCATGGCCGCAATTGACCTTGACCTTCTTCCACAAACGCGGAATCTTGTGCACTTTGGGAGCCATCATTTCTCTGCTACCGATCAACGCCAATGGAACCACTGGAACCTCGGGATGTGCGGCCGCCAATCTGGCAACCCCCGTCTTTCCCTTCAACAAGAATGGGGCTTCAGTGTTCTTGGAGCGCGTCCCTTCGGGGAAGATACCAAGACAGCGTCCTTCGCTGAGAATATCACTTGCTCTTGCTAGAGCACCTGCTGCACCTGATTCACGTTCGGTCTTGATCTGCCCAGTCGCTTTCATGAACAGTGAAACGCCGGGAGTAGCGAAATGTTCATCCTTGGCCAGATAATGCAATCTCCTGCGAACTGTTGAGACCACGATGACCGGATCCACATGTGAGAGGTGATTGGCTGCGAATATCGCTGAGCCCTTTCTCGGTATCCGCTCCATTCCCCGCGGCGACAGGCGGAGTAAGAACCGAATCATTGGGACGATTGTATGTTGCATGAATCTGTAGGTGATGGTTGATGGAAGCGGAATCTTGGTACTCTGGATCCTGACCTCATCTTCGAGTTCTGACCATGCTTCCACAACATCCGCCATGGACTCCGGTCATGTCGCTTGATTTTCTAGGTGGCGGCTGAAATATCATCGAGGAGCATGATACAGCGGTATCGTATTGAGAGTGAATCGAGTGGCGATAATATGCGCTCCACTCCATTGACCATGTTGTTGGTGTTGCTGATTCTCCAACCCTTGGCTCTTCCAGTTGCTACTGCATCATGGGAAGAAGACGGTTGGTTGGAGACAATTGGGGCAGAAGAACGTCTGTTGGCAGGAGATGAGTTCGCTTGTCATGGAATACCCGGTCTTTCATGGCAGGCCGATCCTGGGGCTGTGGCCAGTGAATGTCGAGAATACATCACGGATCGCATTGCAGCATCGAGTTGGGGTGAGCAGCCGCTATCGACAAGGACTCCTTCTGGACTGACATATCTGGATCATGCACTCGTCGATGACCTCGGTTTTCCAGTGCATGGAGACTTGACGGGCCTTGCTGACACCGCATGGCATTCACAGGATGATGAGCCTGAACAGCCAGAGGATTGGTACAATCTTGGTAGAAGAGGAGGGAGTCTTGAGAAGGCGATGAATACGGTCTCCGGAGTTGAGTTCGAAGCTTCCAAAGGTGGATTATTGAATTTCTATTGGATTGGAAAAGTCGGAGATAACACCATTCGACATGATTCCGAGATAGAGGGTTGGTTATTGGAAAGTGATGCTTGGTTCACCACATGGGGCGTAGCATGGAGCACATGGATCATCCAGCGTTGTCATCAGTTTGAACATGATACTCTGAGTACAGATGCTGATGGTAAGTGGCTGTTCGAGATCTCGCGTCCTACTGCCTGTCAATCGCTTGAGGGTCGAGCATGGGATGTTCCAGTAACTTGGAGAATAAATGCAAGCCAGTCCTCAGTTTCATCAGTCGTATATTCTGAAACGGGAGAATCTCTCGAACAATTGGAAGTCACTGAAAACCAACTCAAGAGTGGTTGGAGGATGGATGGCGGGCATCTACTTCTCACTGTTGCTGTTGGAAAAGAGGTTGAGATCAGTTTCGAGAATGCAGATGTGGATGTGGACATCCTCGATGAGAAATGGTTCAATGGCCGTTCCTTTGCAGTCACGATCGCCTCCCATTCAACAGAGGATCTGTTCACTTGGTCGAAACGATTTGATGCTTCTTCCGACCTCCGATTCACTTGGCTCCTCACTCCAAGAGATGCCAGGACCTCTTCTCCATGGCTACCTATTGTTGGCGTTGTGGTCGTTCTTTCATCGATGCTGGCATTTTCACTCATCATCCGCAAGGATAGACGATTCATCGGGCCCATCGAGGAAGAATGATCAAAACGGGTCTCGTTCGATGTGCACTCCAGCATCGAGCAGGCGACTCTCTGCATACTGCAGAAGTTCAGGTATTGCTTCTGGGGGACTTACACCTTCTGGGATGAGTCCTGCCAAGGCAGCATCGATTGCAGCAAGAGTGACCAGACCCGTGGTTCGAGCCATCGAGGACCACTTTTCATCGCCCCTGTCGAGCAAGAAGCCAGTCCATTCTCCAGCAGCCGTTTCTGCTTTGATGTATAGAATCGTCATCTCATCCCTGTTTGAATCGAATCTCCATTCTTCAATCAGTTCATCATTCCTAGAAGAGGCCAACCACTTATCGTAGTGTCCAGGCCATCTGAGTGTATACTCCAGCATCGTATCTGCCTCGATGGTATCGAGTAGACTTCGCAATCCATCGGTGATTGCTGCCTCCAAGGTGCCGATGCCGGAAATCTCAACCAAATGCCTCATTTCAAGTGCTTCCAACACCATATTTCGCCCATTGATCCTGACTCTGGCTGGACGGGTATACTCCTCGATGACATCAGCGGGTGAGAATGGGGCCATGTACGACCATCCATCGTCCGGCTCACTAGGGATTCCTCCGACCAATATCTCAACCTTGAACACATCTTTCAACGCTGCAGTCCAGAGGTTTGACAGACCTGGGGCGATGCCGACATCGTAGACCATCCTCCCAGCGTGGTGATTGCGCGGGTCCTCAATGGTGAAGGCCAGATCGACCACAGTCTGTTCATTGTCAAGCAATGGCTTGCGAACCTTATCAGCTATGCCGCCAGGCAACATGTTGACCCAGACGTCCACTTCTTCCATCTCCAGTATCTCTGGAGAAAGTGCATCAGCGCACATGACCTTGCAGTCCATTGAATTCAGTGAATCAGGATTGAGGTCAACAACCGTGACCTCGTGTCCCTCCAGTTGTGAGACAACGAAACCCCCAATCAGACCCGCACCAAGAACCACTATCCGCGCCATCGTATCACTCTGACGATGGGCCTCGAGCACTTCATCGTGGCGAAGCCTTCATCCACTGTCTGAGCGGCCAAGGCATCAGGTGAGTCCGGTGGCAGATGAAGTACGCATCGACCCATGGTCCAGTACACAGTCCACTGACTACTCACGAATCATCGACCAGTTTGGATTGCAAGCGGTTGATGTTTCGGCCATCAGCAATCCTAGTCTGCACCATCGAAGAGGTATCGTCTTTGCACATCGCGACCTGGATGTGGTACTCGCAGCTCAATCCCGAGGACTTCCTTTTGGAGTCATGACGGGATTGATGCCCAGTGGGAGAATGCATCTTGGACACAAGATGGTCATCGATCAGGTCCGCTGGTTCCAGCAGCAGGGAGCGGATGTTTCGATAGCGGTTGCTGACCTTGAATCAAATGCCACTAGGGGAGTATCTCTATCTGAAGCCAGAAAGGTTGCACTGGAGGAGTATGTTTCGAATTATGCTGGAATGGGGTTAGACCCTGAAAGAACCCAAGTTTACTTCCAGTCGCGTCGTCCCGTGACTCAGAAGTTGGGTTTTACCCTAGGTAAGCGAACCAACTTGAGTGAGATGGAAGCGATATACGGTTTCACTGGCGAGACCAATCTTGCTCATGTGCAGGCACCTTTGGTGCAAGCAGGAGATATTCTGCATCCGCAACTCGACGAATATGGAGGTTTGCGCCCAATCGTTGTTCCAGTGGGGATTGATCAAGACCCACATCTCCGACTGACCAGAGGGCTTGCTTCGAAATCCAATTGGTTCAACGTTTCAGCCGCCAAGAATGGGGGGATGGTCATTGGATTATCGTTGCAAGATGATAATGCTGCAGCACTTGGCATTGGAGCCGATGGCAGAATGGATAGGGAACATCGGAAGCGTCTTTTCGATAGGATATGTGGTGAACTCAAGGAACTCGGGTTCGCGGATTTCATCTCAAATCCCAAACATGGTTCGATTCAAATTCCATCTGCAACCACTGCTGACAGGGCCTCCATGAGAATGCGTCTACTTGCTATAGAAAGGAGCATGGGGGGGATAGGGCTGCTTCAGCCATCCAGTACTTACCATAGGTTCGCAGTTGGATTGACGGGCGGGAAGATGAGTTCCTCTCAACCCAAAACAACGATTTTCCTTTCCGATGATGAAGTAACATTGGAGAAGAAGATCAAGCGTGCTTTCTCAGGTGGGCAAGCTACAGTGGAGGAGCATAGGCGCTTGGGTGGCGACCCTGAGAAGGATGTCGCATACCAATACATGATGTTCTTCTTCGAAGAAGATGATACTTTCTTGGAGCAGACCGCAGCATCATACAGAAGTGGTGAGTTACTTGCTGGTGAGATGAAACAGATGTGCTTGGAAAGAGCAACTGAGTGGTTGAACAACCACGTTGAGATGAAGGCACAGAATGCCCATCTTGTCGACGAGTTCCTGGCTGCCGATGCACGGTGATCATTTCTCTAGAACCGGAGGGTCTGGTCCGAGAGGTAACGCCAATGATTCTGCGTCGCTCAATTCTCTATCAATTGCATCTGGATGAAGAATCTGGCTGTGGCCTCGAGGGTCCAACAATTCAAGCGTCACCCCGCTATGCTGTCCACGGATCAATTTTCCGAGGTTCACTTCAAGTTCAACACAGCGCAGCATTTCTTCATCACCATCTTCCTCAAGGTCTCTCTTGACCATGTTGACAATCTCAAGAAAACGATTCAGGACGCCTTCGACATTGCTGACATAACCGCTTGAACCGGTACCGGGGCTGACCTCGAGTTCTAGTTCAGGAATTCGAATCGTGCAACTGGAAGAACGAACAACACGCGCATTAAGGGCATCTTCGCCTTGAATCAACAGACTCCAGGCGCCGGGTTTTCTGCCTTCAGCCGGAATGAAATCGGTCTGTCTCCAGCCACATTCCTCGCACATCAGAGTGACCTGCGTGTGCTCTCCGAAATAGGGAATCTCATCGACATGTGAAATCATTTTCAGATGCCCTCGTGAGGCACATATTGGACATGGCATATCAATTTCTGATTCCATGCTTCTCTTCACTCCAGAGGTCCAGCTGCAAAGGCCTCATCATCAACTCCGCGAATTCCTCTGCATCCCGGGGGGAGAAGCAGCAGTCTTGATGCGGTCAATTGCACGATTTGTCCTTTCAAGTCATTCTCAATGAATATGTGAAGTTGATTCAGTGCGGTCTCGAACTCAACCTCTCGTTGCATCATCCTTCCCATCTCAACTATTGCTACATCTCCATCACTGACCCAATCGAGCAGTTGTGGCAATCCAGTCAGGTCCTGCAGCATTCCCCTGTGCAGAACGAACCCTCCCTCCTCGGGGATGGGTGCTGCGGGATACAGTCTTTCAAGGTCATGATAGAGGACGTCGGCAGGAGGCGGATGGGCATGACCAGGAGTACGTTCACTAGGCATCTCAATCCTCCTGAGGGGCTCCTTGTTGGTGGGATCAATACCAGTCACTGGAGGTGGAATCAAGATCTCTGCAGGTTCGATGGATTCAGTGATGAAAGAGTCAAGGGATGATTGATTATCATCCTCAACTTGCTTTCTCATGACACCTCGTGTGGGGGAGAGGCACATGAACCTGTGGCAGATGTAACGACGTCGGGTTGATAAGTCCCCTCCGTCTGCATCACCTCAACACTCAAGGGCCGTCGCCGCCGGCATGGTGAATGTCCTGAGACAGAGGTGATTATTGATGGAGGCGATGGCTGAGCAATTCAAGACTGGAACCAGTACCCTTGGAATATGCTTCAATGGAGGAGTCGTTGTAGGTGCAGACCACAGGGCCACAATGGGTCATTTCATCGCTAACAAGAGTGTTCAGAAACTCTTCAAGATTGCAGAGAATCTTGCTTTGACCACCGCAGGTCTGGTTGGACATGCTCAGAGCCTCTCTCGGATGTTGGCTGCGGAGGTATCACTGTACGAATTGAAGCGGGGCCAGAAGATGAGTGTCACAGCGGCAGCCACCCTGACGGCCAACATACTTGGAGGCAGACCATTCTGGGTCCAGCTGTTGATTGTTGGAATGGATAGTGATGGTCCTAATGTCTACAGCATTGATTCAGCAGGGGGGAGCATCCCTGATGATTACTGTGCCACAGGTTCAGGTTCTCCATACATGTACGGTGTTCTGGAAGATGGTTTCAAGAAGGGAATGAGTGAGAAAGAAGCACTCAACCTTGCAGCCCGCTCTCTATCCGCCTCTGGTCAAAGAGACGCTGCCAGCGGCAATGGCATGGATCTGGCGGTCATCGACAATGATGGATTCCGCCAGTTGACAGATGCCGATGTCAAATCCCTGCTCAAGTGAGCCAATCAATTTCCCCGGTTCCATTTGGAACCACGCCCTTTGTAGGTGGTGATTCTTCATCACTCATCAGAGCAGGAAGGGGAGAGGAGATGTTTTTATGAGAATGACATTCAAAGAAGTGAAAGACAAGATTAAGAAGATGGTGCCCAAGGATCTGGAGTATGAGGTTGAACTGGAATCTGCCTCTATAGCGATAGTGACTCCTACTCCTCGTCAATTCGACAGAGGGGGCCTGTTGGGAAGGATCGGTAGCACGGTGAAGCGTCGAATCGTATTGCGACCCTCAGATGATATCCTGATGCCCGAAGAAGAGGCTGAAATCAGGATCCGGGAGGAGATACCAGATGGAATCAACATCTCTGTCGTTCATTTCGACAGATGTCTGAAGGAAGTTCTCGTTCAGTGTGGCGACCCTAGGACTGCCGTGGGAAAGAGAGGCGCCATCCGGGAGAAACTTCAGGACGAAACCGGTTGGATGATTTCCATCGAAAGGACACCTCCATTGGAGTCCAAGACCACACATGACATCAGAGGCTATCGCCGTGCACACTGGAAAGAGAGAAAGAAGTTGTTGAAGGAATTTGGATTGAATATATATCGTCCTAAAAGGGCAGGTCCTGATTGGGTGAGGTTGACTGCACTTGGTTCATACAGAGAGGTTGGGCGTGCATGTCACTACATAACGACAAATGAAAGTCGAGTGATGATCGATGTAGGAGTGAACATTGCATCCGATACCGATCCAATGCCATACTTCAATGCACCAGAGGCATTGCCATTAGAGAAACTCGATGCGGTTGTTTTGACCCATGCTCATCTTGACCATGCCGGAATGTTACCTGTGCTGTTCAAGTATGGATACAGGGGGCCCGTTTTCTGCACTCCACCAACAAGAGATATGATGCTGTTGTTGCAGACCGATTATCTCAAGGTCACTAGTTCGGAGGGAAAACGCCCACCATACGAGATGGAACATATCAGAGAGTGTATCAAGCACGTCGTTGATGTGGATTGGAACCAGACAACGGACATCGCCCCTGATATCAAATTGACATTCCATAATGCAGGGCACATCCTTGGTTCCTCTTCAGTTCATCTGCATATTGGTGACGGAGTTCACAATATTGTCTTGTCAGGAGACACTAAATTCGAGAACTCATGGCTATTCGATGCTGCCAATTGTAAATTCCCACGCTGTGAGACCTTGGTGATTGAATCGACCTATGGTGCAGCGGGAGATTTCCAGCCAAGTCGGGCAGAAGCGACGATGGAGCTACAGGATGTCATTCGCAGGACCATGAAACGAAATGGTAAAGTCATCTGCCCAGTGTTTGCGGTTGGACGTAGTCAGGAGGTCATGATCGCTATCGACGAATTATTCCGCAGTGGAGAGGTAGAACCAGTACCGGTATATCTTGATGGAATGATACAGGAGGCAACAGCCATTCATGCTGCCCATCCTGAGTTCCTCACCAGTGCTCTGAAACGTTCGCTGTTGCAAGATGATGGAGATAATCCATTCACCAGCAGTTGGTTCAGACAGGTGCAAGGCAGAGACATGCGAGAATCCGTGGTTATTGACCACTCTCCTTGCATCGTTCTGGCGACGAGTGGAATGTTGAATGGCGGTCCGGTGATGGAATATTTCCGAAACTGGGCTGCAGATGAGAGAAACACCCTGTGTTTCGTTGGATATCAGGCCGAGGGAACACTCGGCAGGCGCTTGCAGAAAGGCTTCGGCGAGGTTCCAATGCACGTTGATGGAAAGATTGAGATCGTCAAGATAGGTTGCGAGATGGTGACCATCGATGGCTTCAGTGGACATTCCGACCGCAAGCAACTAATCGATTTCATCGACCAGATGAGCCCAAGGCCGAAGACAGTGATATGCCACCATGGAGATTATCACAAATGCAATGAATTGGGACTTAGTCTACGTGATAAATTCAATGTCACTTCTCACGCACCAAAGAATCTAGAGACTGTTCGCTTGGTCTGAATTCATTGAAAAATCAGGCAAGATTCACAGTGGAATCTCAAATCCTGTATCGAGTGGGTCAGGCAGTTTTTCTTCCACTTCAGGAGTATCAGTCTGGATATTCTCGGCTTTAGGCTTCAATACACCAGCGGTTGAAGTATCTCCATCGTCAACCGAATTGGTATTCAATACCAAGATTCCAATCAATAGCAACCCAAACAACAAGAGCATGAATACCGAGCCCCCCTCAAGCCCGTCACCTCCTCTGCTGATGGCGAGAAGGAATACGAGGCTGGCAATGCCTCCTCCGACCAAGAGATGACTGACTCTCATCCGTTATGCGACTGACCATGGTGTTCATGAACCCCATTCCTGTCCTGCGTCCATGGTGCCAGTTGATTCCCCTCCCAAGAGGCGCTCTAGCAGTAAGTCGACCCCCGGATGGTTGATGACCGCTGTTGCACCATGGGGAGAGAACGCTGAGGACGCCTTTGATCAAGGGCTGGTTGAGATGGGACTGGGCGATTGTCGTCTCATCAGGGTAGAGGGCGCAATGTTGCCCATGGGCTTTGAGCCAGTTCCTTTGCGCGCCCTTCCTATGGGCTCTCTGGTGGAATGTCACCTAGCAGTCGCTATGGCCATTGACAGAGGTACTGCCAGCGCAGGAGTAGGTTGGGCATCTGCGCTCACTCCAGAAGGAGATGAGTGTTCAATAGTCGCCAGTCTGGTGGCAGAGGAAGATTTTGAGGAGACAGCATCCTTGCTCAAGCGAAATCTTCAGCGAAAACTTGCTAGTCGCGACCTTGAGGTGACCGCATTTGATATTGCAGTGGATGAGGTGACTGCTGGACACAAGCACCACGGTGTGGCGATGGCCGCTCTCATTATGCCTGATAGTCTGAATATCGGGATGGGTGCAAGAGGCAGGATCCGAACTCCACCTGTCGTCAAGCAGGCGGAGGAAGGCGGAGAAGGATTCGGTAGCAAACCGAGTGGTCCGGTCAGGAGCACAGGAACCAGAGAAGCGGATGCCGGAATGGATTTCTCCTGGTGAACGAATATATTGTATTCCATCGCCATTTCTGAGTTGTCATGGAGCCGCCTGAGTGGACAGTACTACGCTGTAGTTGCTGTTCGATGTGCTTCGGCCGGCGGGTTGGTACACGAGGAAGATGCACCCGTTGTGGAATCCTCGCCAATGATTCCACAGAAGTGGTGTCCCATGCAATGAATGTAGAGCAATTGCAGAGCGAGATAGGACTGGCCAACATGCCAGAGGACTTGCGAGAGGAGTTCCTCGAGAAGATGCAGCATACAACACCAGTTCAATCGCATTCTGTAGGTGATCTTCGTCGTTTGAAGGAGTGTATTCTTCTTGCTGCTGAAGATGGAACGCTAACCGCTGAATCCGTTGCGAAATCTTTGGCCAGAATGAATATCAGAATGAATGCCATCGACCTGATTGAAATGGGATATGAACAAGGATTACTGTTCAAGTTGAGTGAGGATGAGTGGCAGGTTCTCGACTGAATACTTATCACCGAGTCGCTGGTCGCCGAGTCATTGGGCCCGTGGGTTAGCTTGGCCAATACTCGAGCGTTTGGGACGCTTGGACTCCGGTTCAAATCCGGACGGGCCCACTTTGTGTGATGATTCTGGATTAGTGGACCCTAGCATCGCACTTCATTCGCTTCACACATTCCAGTGCTCAACCCGGACGGGCCCACTTCGTGTGATGAGTCTCGTTTCGTGGATACATTGTTCAGATTAACGATTTCTTGAACGGTGGGATTGATTTTGTCCACGGGATGAACGATTGTTTGGATGAGACTGATTTGAATCACTCCGATTGGAACGATGTCGACGTCGCCTTGACTGAGAGTTAGATTTCCGCTGGCGATTGTGGTGATTATGTTGTCTTTTCTGTGAAGAGTCCTTTTCCTTGATCTTCCCCGGTTTTTGTCCAGGCTTTGGTATCGCTCCAATGTAGTGGAATTCATGGTTTTCATCGATTGGAATGTCATACCCAATCAGTTGTTGAATGGCGACCAGATAGCCTGATTCTGAATCGTCACAGAAACCGTATGCCATGCCTGATTTTCCGGCTCTCGCCGTCCTTCCAATTCGATGTACGTAACTCTCGGGTTCATTGGGCAAATCGTAATTGAAGACATGTGTGATTCCCTCAACATCAATGCCTCGGCTTGCAATGTCAGTTGCAACCAATATCGGGGTGTTACCATCTTTGAAGTTAGCTAAGGCCCTAGTTCTCGCACCTTGACTTTTGTTTCCGTGAATAGCCGCTGCATTGATTCCACCTTGGTCGAGTTGCTTCACCAATCGATTAGCTCCGTGTTTGGTTCTAGTAAAAACGATGCCACGCATCACTCGTTCTTCCTTGATGATATTGACCAACAACTTCCGCTTGTCTGCTTTGCGAACAAACATGACCTTCTGCTCGACCAACTCTACTGTGAGTTCTTTTGGACTGACATCGACCATGACTGCATTGTTGAGAAAAGACTCTGCTAAATCTGCAATTGATTTCGGCATGGTTGCGCTGAAAAGGAGATTCTGTCGTCGGTTTGGTAGCAGTTTCAGAACCTTCTTGATGTCTCTAATAAAGCCCATGTCGAGCATTCGATCTGCCTCATCAAGAACGAAAAACTCAACCCTTCCAATATCGACGTGACCTTGACCAATAAGGTCTAGCAATCGACCAGGGGTGGCGACCAGAAT
>CALCOQ010000267.1 GCA_937897005.1 uncultured euryarchaeote | reverse complement strand
CAGCACCGTACGGAAATCAACTCGGTGCAGCAGGAATGTTTCTGGCGGTATTGGTGACTCTGATCAAGATGGTGATCGAAGGTAAGGTTGAGTGGGAACTCGTTGCTGGTGGATTGCTACTGGGAAGTATCATCGGAGCATGGCTGGCTATAAAGGTGCAAATGACCGGGATGCCTGAACTGGTCGCATTGTTCAACGGCTTCGGCGGAGCAGCAAGTGCGCTGGTCGCTCTTGCTGAGGTTTTAGCGAGGGTCAAGGAGGGGGAAGTGCCTACCGATCGCCTCAATCTATGGGCGATCTGGATTGCAATCGGGCTATCTGGACTGGTTGGCTGGATAACACTGACAGGTTCATTGATGGCGATGTTCAAACTGAAAGGTGGATTCACAATTCCATTGACCAAGAAATGGATCAGATTTCCCACTTGGGGGCCTCCTTGGCTCAATGTCGTCAAGGTGTCGTTGTTCTTCGCCAGTCTTGCTTTCGTGGTTCTCTCTGTGAGAGAGCCGGAGAATACCCAATGGGTGTGGGGTCTGGTGATCAGCAGCTGCGTATTGGGTGTGTTGTTCGTTCTACCGATCGGTGGGGCCGATATGCCAGTGGTGGTCAGTCTTCTCAATTCGCTTTCAGGTATCGCTGCAGCCTTCACAGGCTTCGTGATCAACAACAACGTGCTGATCATTGCTGGTTCGATGGTTGGTGCTGCGGGTCTGATTCTGACATTCATAATGTGCAAGGCGATGAACAGACAGTTGATCGATGTCCTGTTCAAGTCATTCGGTGGTTCCGACAAGGAGCAGGTCACCCGCACCAAGGTTGGTAGCGACCCAGAGGAAGTGGCGATGATGTGCGATGGAATCGGCACGGTCATCATAGTTCCAGGATATGGTATGGCGGTCTCTCAATGTCAGCACGCGGTCAAGGAGTTCGCTGATTTGATGGAAGAGAGGGATGTCGAGGTCAAGTATGCAATACACCCTGTTGCCGGACGGATGCCAGGGCACATGAACGTCCTTTTGGCTGAAGCGAATGTTCCCTATGAGCAATTGATTGAGATGGATGAGATCAATTCTGAATTCCCGAATTGCGACCTTGCAGTGGTCATCGGCGCCAATGATACCACCAATCCTGTCGCTAGAACCGGAGAAGGCCCTCTTGGAGGGATGCCTATCCTTGATGTTGACAAGGCTCGCTCAATTGTGATAATCAAGCGCAGCCTATCCGTTGGATATGCTGGTGTAGACAATGATCTGTTCTTCATGGATAAGACGATGATGTTGTTTGGAGATGGAAAAGCGATGATGAATGGTCTCAATTCTGCAATCAAGGATTATTGAATGGGAAACCGTTGAATACGGACCGAATGAACGGAATATCACTGGATGGGGTCTCTGGATGTCCGAAAGGTCGCGCAAACTGGTCGTCGAAGGCGGCGAAAAGGTGGTCGATTTCAACATCAAGGCCTTCAAGCCAGCACCTGCACAGGGCATTGATGATGCCTTAGAAAGCATGCGCGCTGGAATGATGTTCAGATATCAGCCCAAGACCCTTGAGGAATCTCACGTTTCGATGTTTGAGAAAGAGTTTGCCGAGCATCTTGGGAGTCGCTACGCAGTAGCAGTAAACTCCTGCGGCTCTGCAATGTTCATCGCCATGAATATCGCCGGCGTGGTGCCCGGAGACAAGGTATTGTCGAACGCCTTCACCTTCACCGCAGTCCCTTCAGCCATACACCATGCTCGTGCTCACCCAGTATTCGTGGAATCCACAGATGAATGGGGATTGGATGTTGAGGACCTTGAGAAGAAGGTCATTGAATCAGGGGCGAAAGTACTGCTGATGTCGTATATGCGAGGACATGTTCCTGACATGGATGCAGTCATGGAAGTTGTTGAACGGCATGGATTGTTCTTCATCGAGGATTGTGCTCATGCATACATGACCTCATGGGATGGCACGCCGTTGGGCCGATTCGGACAAATAGCCTGTTTTTCCACCCAATCCTCCAAAGGGCTCTCCTCAGGCGAAGGTGGGATTCTGACGACTGATGTACAAGAATACGCTGCCAAGGCGATTCTCTATGCCGGTTCATATGAGGAGAGATGGAACAGGCATCATGACATGGATGCTGAGATGATGATTCGTCTTCAGAATGAGATTCCTGGATATTCGATGCGGATGACCGAGGTGACCGGTGCATTGCTGCGTCCGCAGATTCCAAGACTGCATGAGGTCCATGCGATTCATAAGAGCAATTATCGACATCTGGAGAAACTTCTGGAAGGGCATCCCAACATATTGGTTCCAAAGCCTCTTTCCAAGGCAGAATATTACTGCGATACCATGCAATTCCACTTACAGGGATTGAGTAGAGAAGATGCGGACCGTTTCATCGAATTGATGTCGATGGAAGGTATCGGTATGCAGATATTCGGAGTTGATCGCAATGCCCGCGATTTTCGAGAATGGCATTATCTAGGGGGAGACGAGGTGGTGGAACTTCCCCGAACTGTGCAGAACATCGAGTTTGCATGTGACCTTTCGTTACAGCCGCATCTAGGCACCAGCCACATGGATGTCATCGCTTCAGTCATGTTTGACGTCCTTGATTACATCAACAATGGTTGATTCATAGATGTTCACTCAAGAATGAGAGAACTTCCGCTCTCATTTCAGGGATCTCGACATGGCCGATGTCCGGATAGCGAACCATGCGCCAGTTCTCGGCCTTGCTATGCTCTGAATACACCTTGCGCAGATGATCATCAATCCTCTCCAGGCCATGAGGTGGAGTCAGGGGGTCGAGGTCTCCTGCCAATGCCAGTCTTGGGCGGGGAGCGATAAGGGCGTT
>CALCOQ010000266.1 GCA_937897005.1 uncultured euryarchaeote | reverse complement strand
GGCTGGTGAACATATCAAGAGCGGTGTCTTGTCTCCTGATTCAAGCAATATGTTTGCAATTCTGATGCCATCCAATCTTGATACTGATCACGATATCTCGGTTAACTTCTGGGCCAATGATTCCTCTGGCACGCAGGTCACTGTAGATCTTTTCACAGTGGGAGTTGGTCACGTCTCCACAAGTATCTCTTCACCAAATAGTGGCCAGATGATAGGTCTTGGCGAAGACTTCCTGTTCGTGGCTTCGTGTAAGCGCATGGATGGCTGGGATTGGATGCCCGAAATCAGTCTTGACCTTACTCTCTCGATCAAACAGGATGATCATTCTGTACCAGTCTCGATCTCAACCACTCTAGATGGTCAACCGACTTCATTGTTCTCTGATGGCGACGGAATCGTTTCATTGCTGATGACATTGCCTAACGTGTCGTTGGAAGCCGGCTGGGCTGAATTGGTATTGTTCTGGACAGATTCAACCAGTGGTGAGATGGTCAATATCACGAGAAGCATCATACTTTCTGAAATCTCATTTGAGAATCTGGAAGGTGTAGGAATAGAACTTGAGATCAAGGGCCCAATGACCTCCAGCCATCCGGGAGATGATGTCATCTTGGAGATAATGACATTTGATTATGCGGGCAATCCTCTTCCTGAAACATGGGTCCATCACATCGTTGAAAGAACCACCAATGATAATTCTGAATCGATTGCCGACAGAGGTGAGTGGAAGATGGAGCAAACCGACTCCCAGGGCAAGTTATCCGTGGTTGTGCATATTCCCGAGGACCTGCGCGTTGGAGATGGACATGTGAGTCTGGTAGCAGTGGCCAGGAATGCGACAGGTGATTCGGATACAGAGTTCCATTCAATCAATCTCTTGGAACCACAGATCAGCATTCATCCAACAATACTCAACTGGTTGCCTGGAGACAGGGTGGAGATCAACATCAATTCCAATGAAATGAATGGAGAAGTGGCTGTATTCTGGGAAGTAAGTCAATTGGGGCTTTCTGGGCATTTAACCTTTCAAGCATCACAAGGCGGGAGTTTCAATTTTGATGTTCCTGAGCGTAGCGAAGTAACCAGTCTTTCAGTCGTGGTCTCAGCGATCGATGAGGGCGGCTCAATCGATACTGATTATTTCCATCTTCAAAGGTTGAACGGATATACTCTGATGGTTTCTCCTCCTGATGAAACTGTAGTGGCTGGAGAAACAGCGCAGTTCAATTACATACTTGATCCGATGGATCCCGAAATCGCCATCGATTTCCCGATGACTTGGTCGATGATGATTTCAGGGAGTGCTGATTCGGCCAAGGTTGGCTCAATAGATAGCAAGACAGGTTCCTTCTCCTATGAGGTACCCTCAGAACTACAGAGTGGTTCCTATTTGTTCATCTTCAACTTTGGCGAGCAGGATACTTACCTTGTGATTGATGTGCGTTCTGAAGAAGATGCATCAGGAATCGGCGGTTCAATGAATTCTCTTGGTGATTCACTTGATGATGCTTCAGGGTGGACATCGATACTTGCATTGATTCTTGGCCTTGTATGTGTACTGATGTTGTTGTTGAGAAGAAGGGGAGAAGACGGCGGGGCTCTTGAGTCACCTATGCAAGATTTCACTCCGTCACCATCCGTGCAGGTACCTCCGCCAATTGCAGTTCCACAGGAGACATTGCCAGCATCACAATTTGTGCCCCAGCCTGCTGCAATTCCACCTGCGGGGATGCCGGCTTACAACCAGTTGCCAGCAGGTGGATACCCTCCACAGCAACAATTCTGATCAATCTCGATATGGGTCCTCAAGTAACCACATTCCTGCTCGCCAGAGCAGCAGCAGTGCGATTATCGAGATGCCGGAGCCATATGTTCCGACTCCAATTTCCCAGTCGTTACCAGCATTGGCTTCTTCTCTCGACCACCGCCAGATAGAGATGAAGAGGACCATCAGGACTGCGGCAGCAGAGAGGCCAGCCATCTGGAAACGTTCTCTGCGTTGCCACATTCCAACTGCACTCATCAGGGCAAGATATGCAGGGAACAACAGGACCAATGCCAGGATGAGTCCGACCCAACCACCTTGCAATGAGTCCTGAGCCAATAATTCGACCACCGAGATGACAGCAACATTTCCGTCTCCATCAGTGCTGCTGAACATATTTCCCACCAGCAGGAATGCTGTGGCAGTGAGTGACGATAGGAAGGCCCCTACGAAGACCAGACGGGTTGTTGGGGAGGGGGCATCAACATGCGGCATCGGCGCCATGACGGCCGATGAAGCATCTCAGGTTTCAGTATTCTCCTTGTCGGGAGTGCTGGAAGGAACAGCGTCGATCGGGGGGAGTTCCGGAATGTTACTGATTTCCATCTCCTCTGGTTCTTCCATCCACGGGTCCAGACCAGGTTCTTTCTTTCTCAACAAGACGATGACTGCGAGAATCAACCCCCCAATGCCGATCGTGACTGCAATCCAAGAAGCCGGCCCCATTCCGCTGGCCTTGGTGTTCTCAGATTGTGTCTCTTGATCATCACATTGTTTTGAGTCGCATCTCCAGGTTGAATCTCCTTGACAAACGCAATATCTGCAATCAGCACTGTCAGGAGGTTTGGTCTCGCCAGGGGAACAGGTCCCTCCTTCAACAACTGAGTCATCAATTCCTACCTCATCGGGATTTGTTCCATTGGTGGTTGTAGTGTTCTCACCATCTCCTCCACCATTGTTTGAACCAGTACTGTTGTCCTCAGGCTCACTGCCATTGAAAACGGAGCCAGCCTGCCAATCGAGAGAGACATCGCGTTCTCCATCTGCACTCATCGTGATTCCATAGAATGTATCGTAGACCCATGCCATGTCACCCTGAGCATTGGCAGTCACTGAGTTGTTGAGGATACCGAAATAGCGGTCATCACCCCATGTGAAGAGAGGGTCCAGTGGAACTGCATCAATCTCCCCGTATGAGCCCGAGGCCCACATATCATCGAAGTCGCTGCGGTCGTCAAAACTATCACCGAAGTGTGCGAACATCTCTTCTCTGTCAAAGCGCATTGCCATCGTCAAGTCATCGACGATAGATTCCCAAGATTGCGTTCCTTCTTCGATTCCTGTATACGTGACATCGAGCGCTTTGTCATAGATTCCATCGATTGAGACAATCTCGAAATCACTCCCCTTCATCGCCTGCATCAGGTCGAGGTCCCCGAATAGAGGCAGACCCCCCATCACCACCAATCTGACATCAGGGTCGACTGCAGCGATAAGATTCCTGTACGGGTCCTCATCAAAGGAATCGATGATGGCGAAATCGGCGGCCATCCCTGGTGCTATTCGACCTATCTTGTCAGCCCAGTTCATGGAATCTGCAGCATTGGAGGTCACCATCTGCACCATTTCATAATCGCTGAAGATATCTCCGAGGACCTTCTCATCCCACATATCAGCGGTTTTGAGTTCGTGTAGAGGAGATTTTGTCCCTGAAGGCGACCAATCAGGAGCCAATGTGATAGTCAGTCCAGCATCCTTGGCAGCAGCGACATCGGTGGTTTGTCCATAGAGCAGAAGGTTGGAGGTCGGAGACCAGACCAGACTTGCACCTACTGCAGCCATCTTATCGAACTCGGTAGAGGTCAATCCGGTACCATGTATGAGGACCAATTCCCCGACCAACAGGCCGTTATCCTCGATGATCTCGAACTCATCTCTACTAGATTGGTCGACTCCTTCAGCCAGATGTAGGAACCAAGCATCAAGATCCCCTGAAGAATTTCCATTCTTGATATGGTTGCCAGAGTAATCTGTTGGCAGCTCAAGAATCTTGGTCTCGATGTCGTCCTTTCCCCAGTTGTAATGCTCGATGTTTCTCGCCAGTATTGAATCGTAGGTGTCCTCACCGTAATTATGGCCATCGCCTTGGATGGAAGTGGTTCCACCCACCACCTCCTTCATCTCGACATATTTCATGGCCTGACTCTCCATGTTCCAATATGGCTGTGAGTGAATGGAGATCTTCACTTTGGATACCTCTGGTCCATAATCGGGATGGTCGGTCCATTGGTAGCGGTTCTGATAGCCTCCCCATTCATTCCTGTTGTTCTGTGAGAGGTGGACCTCAAGGTCCCATAATGGGGCGAGGTTGTAGGTCAGATGTTGGTGCATATCGATGAGTCCGGGATATATCGTGGCCCCAGTATGATGAACAGGTACCTCCTCGGTCGAGATGCCAAGAGGAGGCTGTTCTCCAGTGTTCCACAATGCTTCTATTTCTCCATCTGTCACCATGATGGAACCGTTCAACATCACTTCGGAATAGCTCTGCATCGTGACCACTCTTCCAGTGAGGATGTAGGAGTCCTGATGGATATGGTCGCGTGGCGTGTAACAGCGGCCGGTGTAGGCGCCCGAGGAATCACTTCCTATCCAACCGGGAGTTGGAGGTTCCACCTTGTCCAATGTGCCATTGTTGGGAACATATGAGGTGTCAAACCATGAGTCTTCAGCGGGATAAGTGAGACTGTCGACCAGTGTACCGTCCGGCAATCTCAGTCGCCTCTCTACACGAGGATGTGCATGTTCGCGTGCCTTGTTATCGGTGACAGCATTGGCGTCGGACTGTCGGGAGCGATCAATAACCGATACGCCAGTGGGTGCGATTCGGTGGTCGAGGCAGGCGC
>CALCOQ010000265.1 GCA_937897005.1 uncultured euryarchaeote | reverse complement strand
TGGAGTCCTTCAGTAATAGTGGAAGCGGTACTGCAGCATGGATCAGCCTGTTGTTACTGGTAGCGGCCATCGCTCTGTTGATCACCTCAGCCGATTTCTTCATCGAGGGAGCCAAGGGTCTGGCACGGCGCGCTGGAATCGCTGAAGTGGTCATTGGACTCACCATCGTTTCGATCGGGACTTCCCTTCCAGAGATCCTGGTGACCTCCACTGCAGCATATGGAGGAGCTGACGACCCAGCGATGATAGATCTAGCAATAGGCAACATCTTCGGTTCAGTACTGGTGCAGATAACACTCATTCTAGGAATCGTGGTCATGGTCAGGCCATTGGAGATCCGACCGGATTGGCTGCGCAGGGATGGTATGCTGATGCTTGGTGCAGTGATTCTCCTCTCACTGCTACTGTTGTGGAACAATAACCTGACCCGTTTGGAAGGTGCGCTTCTGGTGTCACTGTACATCGGATATATCTGGTGGTTATTGACGAATCAAGACAAGATTCGCAGCGATGAGTTAGAGATCGTTCCAGATGTCAAGACCCAGGGCAGAGGTTGGACCTCAGGAGCATATACCTTGATGGTCATCATCGGCCTGATGTTCGCCATCTATGCAGCAACTCAATTGGTGAAAATAGCAAGTGAAATCGCAATAGCCATGAAGGTTGATCCGGCAATCGTTGGAATGACGATGTCGGGTCTCGGCACGTCACTTCCTGAACTCACTGTGGCACTGATGGCTTCAAAACGCTCTCAAGGAGTTGCCATTGGAACACTCATCGGTTCAAACATAACTGATCCCATGCTATCCATAGGCATCGCAGCCATGATCTCACCATTGACCATCTCTGCAAGTTCTATGCCTCTGATCATGAAGGTGGTCATCCCAGCAACCATCATCGGAGTCGTGGTATGCTTGCTCTTCATGTGGACCGGTTTCAAGTTCAATCGCTGGGAAGGAGGAGTTCTAGCAGGACTCTATCTCCTCTTCTTGCTGTTGCTGGAGATGCATCGCAGAGGATATCTCGTCATCTGAATTGCGTTGCAAGGAGTGCGCACAGAGCCTCTAGGTTCTCCTTATCATTCTCGTCGAAGGCTGCTTCATTATCACTGTCTATATCTAGAACTGCCAGTAGTCTTCCGTCTTCAGTGACCACTGGCACCACGATCTCAGACATGGTACTGCTCGAACAGGCGATATGGTCTTCACGCTGGTCCACATCATCAACAAGTTGAGTCTTCTGAGTAGTAGCACACGTACCACATATTCCTTTGTCGAATGTTATCTCAATACATCCATGTCCTCCTTGATATGGCCCGACCTTGAGCACCCCTGGACTGGTCACTCGATAGAATCCAGTCCAATGAAAGTCCTCGAATGAATTGTGAAGTTCGCAGACGACCGTTGCTAGGATTGCAACCCAATCATCCTCACCCTCAATGGCCATTTCAATATCGGCCAGTACCTGCGAATAATCCCTGACCATGGATTTTCTACAAGCCGGATGAAGATGAATGATTTGGTAAGCAGTTCTTATGGTCATCCTACCGCTGGGCCATCCATGGTCGACCTCTCTCTTGACGAGATGCAGGATATGCTGCGCCAGTTGGCTCATCAGTTCAGCGTCGACGAGGTACGCCCAAATGCTGAGCAATGGGATATGGAGTCCGAGTATCCACTTGAGGCAATCAAATCTGCACATGAATTAGGGCTATTGAATCTGCATATTCCAGAGAAGTATGGTGGAGCGGGTCTAGGCTGCATGGAGGAGGTGATCGTCAATGAAGAACTGGCTTGGGGAGACCCCGGATTCGCCACCGCTGCCTATGCTACCAGTCTGGCCATTGCCCCGATAATCACTGGAGGCACCGAGGAACAGAAGGAGAAATGGCTGCGCAAAGTGGCAGATGGCGCCTTGGCATCATACGCGGTCACCGAACCAGGGGCTGGTTCTGATGTTGCTTCTATCAAGACCAGCGCTGTCAAAGATGGCGATGAATACGTGCTCAATGGTGAGAAGATGTGGATAACCGGAGCAGGCTATGCTGATTTCTTCTTCGTGCTTGTCAAGACCGACGCTGAGGCAGGATACCGTGGAATGTCCGGCTTCTTGGTTGAAGCCGATAGTGATGGGCTGACACTCGGCAAGAAGGAGAGAAACATGGGCCAGCGCTGCTCTGATACCCGCTCAGTAATCTTTGATGGTGTAAGAGTCCCTACAGAGAATCTGCTTGGTGGGGCCGAGAACGATGGTTGGATGAATGCGATGAAGGCCTTTGACATGAGTCGCCCAAACATCGCTGCACATGCTACTGGACTGGCTCGAGCAGCCTTCGAGCATGCTCTTCAGTACGCTGATGAGCGTGAGACCTTCGGCAACAAACTACACCAACATCAGGCCATTCAATTCATGCTCGTAGATATGAAGACCAGTATCGAAGCATCGCGATTATTGACCTGGAAATCTGCTGCTCTAGCAGATGCGGGTGAGAAGAACACCGAGGCTGCAGCCCACGCCAAACGCTTCTCAGCCGATATCGCAATGCAGGTATCCACAGATGCTGTACAGGTCTTCGGCGGGTTCGGTTACTCAGAGGAATATCCTGTTGCCCGCTTGATGAGAGCTGCCAAAGTGATGCAGATCTATGAAGGCTCATCACAGATACAGAGGATGATCATCGGTCGAGAGATGTTGCGGTGATTACGGATGGTGGCTGCGATAATCCTTGCAGCTGGAGCCAGCCAGCGTCTGGGCCAGCCCAAAGCCCTGATTCCGCTTGCTGATTCAACATTGATCGCTATGGTGACTCAACAAATACGACCACATTGTTCAGACATCATCATCGTCACTCGCAATGAATTACTGGTAGATATCATGCTCGCCGCACCTGATACCAGAGTCATCGCCAATCCACATCCCGAAAAAGGTAGGACTGGTACGCTACAGGTTGGACTACTTGCTCTTGAAATACCGTCTTCTGTGCTTGTGGTTCCAATTGACAGACCCGGTTTCACCTCTGAAGTGGTTCAATCATTGCTGGAGAACGGTGAATGTGCTCGTCCAGTACATAAGGGAAGAGGAGGGCACCCGATACTACTCGATTCAAACGCTATAGAATCAGTTCTTGCGGCTGAACCAGATGACCCCCTCAGAGAATTATGCTCTTTCAGAGATGTCAAGGTAATGAGCGCTGACTTCAGTTTGAATGTCGATACACCCGAGGATCTGGCAATACTTGAGGAATGGTATTCGTCGCAAGGCACATGAGGGAGCCACCTGAGTCAGCCTCATGACCCAACGGGTGCTCGAGTGGTGTACCGCCCGACTGGCTGAAGGTGAGGTTGTTGCCATGGCTACTGTCATCGAGACAACTGGTTCGGTACCAGGCAAGGTCGGTGCTCGCCTTGCAGTCACTGATTCAAGGAGTGAAGGAACCGTTGGCGGAGCGGGTCTGGAATTCCAGATAACCCAACGATTGAGAGAACTACTTGCAGAAGGCAAGGTTGGAGGCGAGGTTGCGATATTTGGTCTCAACAAAGGTGCAAAAGGGCATGAAGTGGTGCCTCTCGACTCTTTATGTGGAGGAAGAGTATGCCTGACCATGGAGGTCGTGATGCCAATGCCACACATTCTCCTGATGGGAGGCGGCCACGTTGCACAGGCCATTGCTCACATGTGCAATGGACTTGGTTGGGACTATTCTGTTCAAGACACAAGGAATGAATTCTCCTCTGAGGAAACTTTTCCTGACGCTCGAGAAAGACACAATGGCATAGTCTCGGATTTTCTCGATTCTGAGAATGAAGATTCATTGAAACGATTCTCGGACATTCTTCTGCTCGGACATGACTGGAAGGAGGATGAAGAGCGCTTCATCGGATTATTGGCAATGGTTCAATCATCTACCAGAGTTGGAGTCATCGGTTCGAAATCAAAATGGCAAGCCTTCTCAGCCAAGGCTCTTGAAGCTGGAATCTCTCAATCAACACTGGATTCTGTCGACTGCCCCATAGGCCTTGACATCGGAGCGGAGTCGCCAGCAGAAATTGCATTGGCGGTGGTTGCTGCAGTCCTCTCTCGGAAAAAAGAAGCCGATTCTACTGCTGGGAATTGGCGGACTGAGCAAAGAGATGTTGGCGGTAGTATCTGAGTTCCTCGATGCTCTCAAGAATGTCATCCCTCGCTAGATGTGAATTCTTCTTCTTGTAGCCATTCAATTCAGGGAACCAATGATCAGCGACGATCTTGATGCTGGTGACATCCAGTAATCTATAGTGAAGAAAACTTTCCAACTCGGACATCTCCTTGCTCAGAAACAATCGGTCATTCCAAACCGAGTTTCCACAAAGGGGAGATTTACCCTTCAAACAATGCTGCTGCAGGAAGTCAAGAGTTGCCTGTTCTGCATCGGCCAGCGAATACTCAGATGACCTGACCCGTTCAATGAGGCCACTGTCATTGTGATGCCTGGTGTTCCAATCATCCATGGCAGCCAGTTTGTCTTCACTGCATTGAATCGCTAGATTCGGGCCTTCAGCGATGATGTTCAATTCTCCATCAGTGACCACTGTAGCGATCTCAATGATTGAACAAGTCTCGATATCCAATCCTGTCATCTCAAGGTCGATCCACACCAACGGGCCGTACTTCATGGACAGCGGCGAGGCATCCGGCTCCTTGATTCCATCGGGTCGCCGACATCATCATTTGCGGAACGCCCCCTCCTGCACCGCATGGGACTGCGGATACTGTTGTCGAGCCTGCCTGAGGACGAACAGACATACCTAGAACAATACGACGAATTGGTGGATGACGGAGGAGTGACCGAGAATGAGCGGAAACTACTCGATTTCGCCTATATGGGACTTGGATTGACCGAGGAGAGAGCCAAACAACTGGAAGAGGCCTGGGATGCTGGAGTGATCGCCGTTTCCGATGAAGAGGAATAGGATGAGACTCATGCTTCGCAATATTGGCACAGGATTGCTGTGTCTGATGTTGCTCAGTTCTGGATGCCTACAATCATCCACAAACATGGATGACGAGGTGACTGAAGATGGAATCCAGCATGAACCTTGCAATGGCATGGTAGAGTTGTGCAATCGATCCTACAGTGATACAACCTTCCCGGAGACCCACAACAGTTTCGCTACACATGCCGATGGAATCTACTACCCTGCGAGCAATCATGAGACTGGGTTGCAAGAACAATGGGATGCTGGAATACGCGCATTCATGCTCGATGCTCACTATAGAACCTCAATTTCAAGCGCTGCCAACGATGTTCGATTCTGTCATGGTGACCCTGATCGTGGAACCAGCCCGTGCCATTATGGAGAGGTGAATGCCATCGCCTGGCTGAGCCATCTTCGAAGCCTGATGGCCAATGAGGAGAATGATGTGGTTACTCTGCTCTTTGAATCCACAGTCTCGGCTGAACATATCGAATATCTTCTCATCCAATCTGATCTTTACGATTGGATATACCAACATGAACTCGGCGAGCAATGGCCCACCCTTGCGGAATTGATCGACACTGAAACACGATTGGTGCTGTTCTGGGAAGAACCACAGGATGATGCATATCCTTGGTTACATGATTTCCTTGTTTTCAGTTGGACAACAAATTTCGCTGAAAACGAACCTGAGGAGATGAATTGTGAAGTCCATCGAGGTGATGGAACACAGCCAGTCTGGCATCTCAACAACTGGCTGAAGAATTCAGCAGGATTCTCAGACCCACAACGTGCAGGACAAGTGAATGACTATGATTTCCTTCTCGACCGCGGGCTTGAATGCTGGGGGATGTACGGCAAGCGTCCAACCTTCATCGCTGTAGATTGGTGGGAGGATGGTGATGTGGTAGCCGTGGCTCAAACACTCAATGAGATGGAGCATTGGGGCGACGAGATACCATCATGATGAACTTGAATCAGGGTCGAAAGAGAGAACTGCTCTACCATTCTGGTCGAAATTCACCTTGGGGACATATCCTGAAAAATCAGTATTCAACAGTGCGGAACGTATCTTTGTCGCCATGCTGTCATTGAGTTTGACCTTCCCGACTCCCTTCACATCCACGAGCCCATTCATCAAATCGATGACCTGTGCAGTACACTCATTGCTCATTCCACTCATATCAAGAACCTCCGTCTCTGCAGGAACATCGCCTTCATCTGGAGTCAGGGTTGGTTCGGGGACTGCTTCGTCCTCGAATTCTTCCAACAACTCATCCAATTCATCGTCCGCAAGTTCTTCGACGCCCGCGGACTCATCTGCGTCTTCAGATTCCTCGGATTCTTCTGACTTGATATCCACGACTGCTTCAGACTCGATTGGCTCATCTTCTTCATCATCCACAACGGGAGCTGACAGTATTTCGGGTTCATCCTCAGATACGATCTCGCCCATGCCAACTCCCCAGCGCTGGAAATACATCGCAGCCTGGATGAAGGCAGCAAGTCCAGCAAGGATCATGACGATTCCGCCCATTGTCGTATCAGGATCAACCAGAGCAATGAATCCACCAACAGTCGATGAAGCAATACCCATTGCCCTACGCCATGCAGATTCAGGATCTATAGCAACCATCGAGCCACCATATACGATGATGATCAATGCCACCATCAGGGCACTGAAGTCAAAGGTGACCCACCAGACTCCAATGCTGAAAAATACAACTCCAAGCATTCCCATCTGGTCATTCCATCGCCAATATTCTGCACCATCTTCAGACCATTCCCATTGTGGATACCATTGTTTCCATGAAAGCACGGAAAAGATGATTCCATCGATGACCAACATCCAACCACCGATGTATTGGATTCCCAGATCCCACGAGGCCATTCTCTCAACATTGGCCAGCGCCAGAGCATGGAACAATGGAGTGATGAGGAAGACCTTCTTGCTTCCAGTCTTGTACGAATCATAAGTCACCCATGCTGCCGCAAGAACACTTGATACTCCGTAGAAGACATCGAATGAGAGGAAGAACAGAGCAAGACCGCTCCAGTACAGGTATCTCTGCACGTATTCTCTATCTGCTGAGGTCGTATGTTTCATCAGATTCCGAGACCCTTCCATCTCTTCGGTGAATGCAACAGTTTCAACATACATGAACAATGAGTTGTTCCTCGCCAGCATCGAAAAGAACATCGTCATCAATCCAGAGAGTAGAAGAGAGTAACTGAATAACTCAGAACCATTCAATTCAGGGAAAGTATCAGCCAGTGCAGGTGGGAATGCTATCACATATGCCCATGGTGCGAATACGAAGACCTCTGTCCTTCCTGCCAACCAACCAAGAATGATGATGAGGGTGGTCAGGATCAACAGCAGGTATGAACTGTGCACCATCAATGCCTGTAATGATACGATCAATACGAATGATGACCAGATGAATGGGAGACGTTCATCATCATGCTCTGGTGGATCTCTTCGGTCCTGAATGATACGTGAGAGCATCAACAGTGAGAAAGCGGCACCGAACCAGCCAACTATTCTACTGACATTGAAATCCAACATCTCCCCTTCGGTCAACAGCAGATCGAAGATGGCTCCTTCTGTGAATATCTCCTTGAATATTCCACCTGCGATTCCAGGACGAGTCCCTATCAATGGCAGAGTGAGAGGCGCTAGAACTGCCAATAATGACAGACGGTGTTGCCAAGTCCTGTGAGCAACGATTGCGAACATGGTGAAGTAGACCAATCCGCCAGTGGTATCGAGGAGGCCAAGAGCCAACAATCCTACCAGACTTGCAATGTCAGCATTTCGTGACTTCTCTGACTCCTGTAAGCCCCGCTTCTGAAGTGCAAGATGTACTGCAACAGGGCCAGATATCAGAATCAAATCGAAAAGAAGACGCGATTTGTCAAGTACCCTTTCAGAAAGCGGCTGTGCCAACAACTCAGTACTCAACTGGAATGACAATGGCATCGCCATCAGGAACAGGGCCCATGCAGCGATGGCACGTGATTCAGCCGAGCCTTCATTCTCTTTGTTCAATTCCCAGATCATCAATACGACTGGCACTGCCAAGAGGCAAATCCACCACTTCTCCAACAGTGCTTCCCCATCGACCGAAGCCAGAGCTATTCCAAAGAGAATCAATGGACCGATCAATGATACTCTTGCGAATGAACCCCAGCCTTTATCCAACCATTCAGGGTTCTCTGGATCGTCTTCTTCAACTGCTGGAACCGTCAGTATTCCAGATTCAGGATTGAAGACCGGTGTTTGACCGCCACTCTTGATGGCCCACGCATTGAAGTGACCGATGTCAAGTTCCTTCACCTTGCTGTTCTTGCCGAGCGCGTAATAGACTGCTGCGATGATGATGAGGACCAGATTGAAGCCATCCAATTCAGGCATGAATGACCAATTCAACTCCAGTCGTCCGAAAGCAGCAAGCATGGTTGTCAGACCAAGACTGGTCAATATCGTCATCGACGCATCTTTTCTCTGCTGTAATCCTTCAGCTGGTTTTCTCATCGCTTCAGCAGCAACCACCAAGAGATAGGCAGAGAAAGCCCATGGAACAGTGCTGTTCGCTTCAATTAGCATCGATGGTGAAAGCACGACCAGAACCATTGCCACACGGAATGCGTTTCCAGAGATCCTCTCGATACGGCGGGCCCATTCACCAATCGCCAGTAATCCCAGTGGGATGACATGGATCAGATTGCTCTCGATGGTCCCCCAGAACTCCATCCCAGAGTTATGTTCAGCGTGACTCATCCAATCTACGATGAGGAATGCGAATGCTGCACTGCAGAAGGTCGCCTGCCTGACCCATTTCCTGCTGTCCGGCTTCCATAACAGGTATGGAAGCATGATGAGAGTCAATGCCCATGCTGCCTGATTGCTGGGGTGAGGAATAAGGAACAATGCAAAAGCGAGCCCTATCGGCATCCATGGAACACGCTTCATGTGGACGGCACCAAAATATCCGAACAGCAGACTCAGCCACAACACAGCAGCCCCAGAAAGCCAATCATCAGGCCCCAACTTCAGCGGGCCTAGGTGCATTGTCAGACCTCCGCCAGTCATCCACGCCATGGCGATGAGTGCTGCAGCGACAAGCCCGAGTGATGCCCTCTCGATTATCGCCTGTGCATCTTTCAACTGTGGCGATATTGCAAGAAGACCTTGAGCGAAGATGATGAAGACCATCAGCGACAATGCACTTCCAGTTCCATCATTGACCAACTCATAGATGATCGGCATGAACGAAGCAAGCACGGCCACCACCGAGAATACCAGTGTTCGGTTGCTCTGTATCCCGATCCACATCCCTAGAATGCTCAGAACGACCAATGATATCCCCAATTCATAACTCACCCCACCGTTGGTCCAATCGATCCAAGTTCCAAGTCCAACGATCAACAATCCGAACGGAGTGATGGCGGCGACGAACCATGACAGAATACCGGTTCCAGTCTCCTTGATCTTGAGATACCACCAACTAGCTATTCCAAGGATGACAGCCGCAGCAGCGTGGACAGCAATTCCCATCGCCCCAGGGACCCATCCCTCATCGGCGAATGGCCTTGCATCATCAACCAGCCAAGAGAAATCCAGACCGTCCGGATTCGCAGCGAAAGCCATTCCCCATCTAAGGAACCAGAACAAGCCAGCAGCACCGAAGAACAATCCCATTCCCAAGAGATAATCATGCATGGTAGCCAATGAGCCGTGACTGCGACGTTGGCGCTCAACCACCCAGATGAATGCAGAAGCCGTTGCAAGTCCTCCAATTCCAAGCATCAAGAATCGTTCATTGGTCTCACCTTGAGTGAAAGCGATGTAGAACAATCCACCCCACAATCCCATCATCGCAACTCCGAAAAGCCAGAATTGCGCTAATCTTTCGACGAGAGGAATCGGGCCGGTCAGCGGTAACTGGACGACCTCATCTGGTGAAGGGGCGGCTATTGATGGATTGAGAACTCCAGCCGGGATGGCAAGATTTCCACTGGCTGCTGAAATGCGCTTTCGAGGTTTAGGGCGACTTGGCGGACGGCTTGGTGCAGGCATACTATCGCAATCATTCAAATCTCTAGGGACTTAAACAATGGGCCGGATGAAATTGTCATTCAACCAATTCTGCTTCTTCGAATTGATTTCGGCCCATCATCATTCCAATGACGAACAGAATCACTCCGAGGAATAAACTGATTCCCACCCAGGCAACAGTACCGATTCCAGAAGATACTGTTTCTCCAGATTCTTCCACCATTTCTCCCATCAGCATGATATCGACAGTCACCAATGGCGATGAAGAAGTCCCGCTGATCGCCCTTATCGAGATGGAGTGATTTCCTTGAAGTTCAATTCCTGGCAAGTGCTCCAACTGATGAATGATGTCAGTATGTGTTAACTCAGCACTGGTTTGATGATCGTAAGAGTGTAGATTCGCCCAATTGTCCCTCAAATGATTGGAACGCCATTGAATGGTATCAACGGGCGTGTTCAGTTCAATGTCGATATGCTCACCAGGATTCAAATGGATGTGGTTGTCCATCATAGCAGCCGTGGTCACATTGACTGAGAGATTGTTGTTGAAAGAATAAGACTTCTCGGCTGCTTCTATCAACGCAGGTTGAGCATTGACGTGACCGTGACCATAGACATTGTTCTGTCTGTTCTTTGGAATCAGATCCTCGGCACAAGGCTCGTTCGCCCCCATGTAATGGCATTGACGATAGGTCGCGGTTTCCTGCATGATGTTTCGAATATCAAAAGGAGAAAGGTCTGGATTGGCCTGAGACATCAATGCTCCAAGACCTGCCGCTCCTGGAGTAGCCATGCTGGTACCACTCATTGAGGTATATCCATCTCCAGTATTGGCGGCCACAGAATTAACACTGGAACCGACGAAAGCGATATTCGGCTTGATACGTCCTTCCTCAGTAGGGCCTTGACTTGAGTAGATGGCGATCTTGGTATCTTTGTCAAGAGCCCCGACGGTTATCACATCCTCTGCACTTCCGGGTGTACCGATCTGGGCTGATACAGCGCTATTGCCTGCAGCGATGAACAGAGCGATTCCAGCCCTGACCATCTCATTGGCCATACGGTTGACACTATCCTCCTCACTACTGGTCCATTCTATAGCGCCTGGTCCGCCAAGACTCATGCTCGCAGTTCGAATATTGTATTGGTAGCGAACGTCTACAGTCCACTGCATTCCTCCCATCACACCTGCGAAAGAACCACTTCCACCCCCATCGAGGACCTTGACTCCAACGAGTCTGGCTTGGGGAGCAATTCCAACATCAATGTAATCAGGAGCGCCAGTTCCTGCAGTTATCCCTCCGCAATGGCTACCATGTCCATGGTCATCATATGGCTCAGTGGTGCCATTTGTTTCATCTGGAGATGCGACTGCGTCATAGAATGCGACTACTTTCGGATCATTGGTGGAATTATCATCATCAAGATCGTCTATTCCCACATGTAGGTGATCGAGTCCAGTATCGATGATGGCCACTGCAACTCCAGAGCCATCATAGCCAGTCTCATCCCAAGCCAGATCAACTCCATGCACTGGAACAACATCTGCCATCTGTACCTCAAGAATACCATCCAACTCGATCATGACAACGCCGGGAAGGTCTCTCAGAGCAAGAATATCCTGAGTATGCACTCGACCACTGAGAGCATCGATCAGGTAGAGGTCCCATCCCATACGGAAGTCGACCTCCCTCTCCAACATCTCGATGTCCTGTTGCGTCGGGGTGTGGTCGAAATCAACAATGACCGGCAAAGTGCCATTGAGATCAAGGAAAACTGGATTGTTCAAATGCAGTTCAACCATATCACCGATTCCATCCTTATCGCGGTCGACAGTGGTATCGTACCACCAACCCTCTTCCACAGACTCAGCAACAGCCGTAGGTGCAGTTCCTAGCACCGCGAATGCAGGCATCAGCAAGAACAGAATCAAAGTAAGACTGCCAAGTGCTTTCAATCGAAACATGGCTTCCACTGTTCTCCTCCCCAACGGATGTGGTCATCAACATACCGCCCATTAGTGAGGATGCTTCAAGCCTGATTCAAGAACTTCAATATCTCATCATGATCGGTCAAGTCACCTTCATGGATATTGATGATGTTTCCGTTCTCATCGATTAGATATATCGTCGGCATCGCACTCACTCCAAGGACCTCAGATAATTCTGAACCATCCATGAATGGCGCAATGATGTCTTGAGTGGAGTTGGATTCATCGACTGTATCATGCCAAGTAGAAAGCCCACTCAGGCCTTCTTCCTCGACGCTCATGATGAGGTAATCAGTATCACCGATCGCATCGGAGATGTTATGCATCGACTTGTAACAACGAGAACACCAAGATGCTGAGAAATGAATGAGATAATCTGACCCTTTCATTTCGTCTCTGGAATATTCATTGCCATCATCTGCAGTGTATGAGAAGTCATCCAAAGGTATCCCTACATTATCATCTCCAAGGCATCCAGGAGCAACGAACATGATAGAAAGAAGGACTGCCAAAAGTGGCTTGAACCTCAAAACCATACCTTGCCGAAATGAAGGTTTGATTCAATCCTTGTTACTGACAAGGATGAAGAACAGGGTACTTGTGGTCGCCTATGGCGAACGGGTATGGTAGATACGAAACATGTACAGATGTTGCCCAAACCACCTGCCTCCACTTGGCAGGCAGAAGTGAATGGACAGAAGTGCGAAATGTTGGTGGAATCGAACGCTATTCTACTCGATGTACTACGTGACAAGGTCGGCACACTAGGTGTCAAGAGGGGTTGCGACATGGGCACCTGTGGTTGTTGTTCCGTCCTTGTCGATGGAAATCCACGTCTGTCTTGCTTGATGCTTGCTGAGGAAGCCAGAGGACGTTCAATAACAACAGTTGAAGGATTGGCGGATGGACACCATCTGCATCCTATCCAAACCTGTTTCGCTGAAGCCGGTGGTTCACAGTGCGGTTTCTGCACCCCGGGATTCCTGGTAGTCTGCTCGGCCCTGCTCGAAGATAATCCGGAGCCGAGCAAGGATGAGATCAAAGATGCCATCGAAGGCAACCTTTGTCGCTGTACCGGATATCAGCAGATCGTCGAAGCGGTTGAGATGGCTGCGGAGATCAAACGTTCTGGCGAACCCCCATCCAGCCTGACCACTCCTTCCTCCGACCCTCACCCTGTTGGTCCGGATGAGCCGACATTACCGCCTGGAGATGCTCGTTGAGGTGTTAACATGGGTAAAGCGCCAAGACAATCTTTCGACAAGACCCGAGCGGATGGTAAGCGCGTTGCAGGGCAACAGGATTTCGGAGTTCCAGGCAGCGGTGGTTCATCGCCTGAAAGCAACCTCCAGGATATCGATCATATCCCTATGAGTCAAGGCGGTCAGAAGAAACAACCCCGCGGGCCTCACGTCCATGACCAGCATATCACCGGCACCAGTATCGGCAAACGAACTCCATTGATTGATGCCAACTGGAAGATGACTGGACAGGCCCGCTATGGTGATGATATCCGACTTCCTGGAGAACTGATCGGGAAGATTCTCCGTTCGCCCCACCACTACGCAATGATACGCTCCATCAACACAAGAGCTGCTGAAGCCCTCAAAGGAGTGGTAGCGGTTGCCACTGGCAAAGATTCTGTCAACAGTTTCGGGGTCCTCCCAGTCACCAAGGACGAACATGCAATGGCTCAGAACAAGGTTCGCCATGTCGGTGACCTGGTCGCTTGTGTTGCTGCCTGTGATGAAGCGACCGCCATCGAAGCCCTTTCACTCATTGAAGTGGAATACGAACTCCTTGAGCCAGTTCATGACATGGAGGACGGGCTTGAGGATTGCGAGCACCCTATTCACGACCGCGGCAAGTATCACATCGGTGAGTCAAACATCCAGAAGAGGGTGTTCCAACAATTCGGTAACCTCTCTTCGATGAATGAGCCGGCTGCTTCCAGTGAAGCAGACTGGACCTTTGCAGGATTGCATCATGGTTTCACGGAACCTCATGCAGTGGTCGCACATTGGAATCCCACCGGACGCTTGACGGTGTATACCCCGCAACAGGTTCCGCACTATCTACATCGTGCTCTGTCATCTGTACTGGAGATTCCAATGCACCAGATAAACGTCTACCGGACTTTCGTTGGAGGTGGATTCGGTGGTAAATCAGACCCATTTCCACATGAGATGTGTGCTGCCATCCTCGCCCGTAAATCGGGAAGTCCTGTTAGGATATGTTTCGACAGAGAAGAGGTGTACTGGATAAATCGAGGCAGACATCCCTCTCGTATCCAGATGGGAGTACATGCTGATGATGAAGGAAGAATCGCCGGTATTGAGACTGATGCTCTGATCGATGGAGGGGCATTCGCTTCATTCGGACACGTCACCACCTACTACAACGGAGTCCTGCATACGTCTCCCTACGAAATAGGTGGATTCCATTACACTGGAGCAAGGGTGTGGACGAATAAACCAGCCAGTGGAGCGATGCGTGGACACGGTGCCGTCAACAGTCGATGTGCGGTTGAAGTAGGCATTGATGAGGTATCAGAGAAACTCGGCGTCGACCCCATGACATTCAGACTTGCCAACCTACTCCCTCCCCATTCAAGAACAATAACTGGATTTCGAATCACATCCACAGGAATGCGAGAATGCCTGGCAAAGGTAAGGGAACAATCTGGATGGGATGAGAAATTCCGTAAGTTACCATTCGGACGCGGCATTGGGGTTGGATGTGGTTTCTTCATCTCAGGTTCAGGACTACCCATCCATTGGGACCCAGAGAACTTCCCTCATGCAACCGTACATCTGCAATGCGATATGGATGGTGGAGTCACCGTTCACACCGGTGCTGCGGAAATAGGGCAGGGCAGTGATACTGCAATCGCACAAGCTGTCAGTGAAGTTCTGGCTCTGCCACTGGATATGATCAGGATTCGTTCACAGGAGAGCGATACCACCCCAGTGGATCTGGGTTCATACTCCTCCCGTGTCACCTTCATGAATGCCAATGCGGCAATAAGAGCGGCCATTGAATTACGCGAGAAGGTTCTGAAAGCGACCTGGGAGTTGATTGGATATCATCCTGACCAACTGGTTCTCGGAGATCGACGCATCTACTACAAACATGACCCAGCGATTGGTGTTTCGTGGTTAGAAGCAGTACATAAGGCTCAGGCTGACAGTGGTTCACTGATTGCTAGTGGCTCCTATAGAACACCACCAATGGGCGGTGTTCACAAAGGCGCTGCAGCAGGGTTGGCACCAGCATATTCGTTCTCCGCTTATGTTGCAGAAGTGGAAGTTGACGCTGAAACCGGCTTCATCAAGGTCGTCAAGGCCTGGGCTGCTCATGATTGTGGCAAGGCCTTGAATCCGCTTGCCGTAGAGGGGCAGATAATCGGTTCCTGCCATATGGGCATGGGACAGGTTCTGTCCGAGGAGATGAAGTATGGGCGCAATGGACACCTGA
>CALCOQ010000264.1 GCA_937897005.1 uncultured euryarchaeote | reverse complement strand
GTAAACCAGTTCTCGCAACACTGCTCTCGCTTGGCTACGTGCCGAAATCAACGAATCATCAGGCAACTTACCGGCGTGGGCAAGAATAGTAGGATCTTCGCGCCATCCTGAAAGATGCTTGTCATAGATTTGCGCCAATGGCGAAGATGTCCAAGTGATATGATGAACTCCATTGGTGATTGGTTCAATATGAGTTCCTTCAAACATTGATGATGCCACCCATGCATTGAGATTTGATACAGCATTGACGTTGCCGGTCAATGCTATTCCAAGATGGCTCATTGAACAGTGATCCTCACCACCAAGTTGACGATAATCTTCGGGAAGAAGGTCTTGGAGGACCTCCTCTACATCTTGCCATGAAAAACGGTCATGCCCTGCTGGAACGGGAGTATGTGTAGTGAACAGAGAATGATTTGACAGCTCTTCTCGGCTCCAACCTTGTCTCAACATCTCAAGCATAGCGAAAGTGCAATGTCCTTCATTGAGATGTAATCCTGTAATTTCATGTCCAAGTTTTTGCAAGGCGTGAACCCCACCAACACCAAGCAGATATTCTTGACGAAGTCTAGTAGCATCATCACCACCATACAATCTATTTCCCAAAGATGAGTGTTCTGGAGAATTTTCAGGATGGCGCGTATCCAAGAAATATGTTGGTACCCCTTTGATTCGATACAACCATATCTTCGAATGTAATACTCCTCCATCGAGTGGAAGTGAAATCTCAACACCAGTATCACTGAGATACTCATCCGGGTCGATTTCACCATATGTCTCAGTCTGATTTCCATCCCTATCCAAATGCTGACGGCCATATCCTTCACGATAAAGCAGGCTTACAGCAGCCAAATCAAGACCGGCGTCAGCGGCAGATTTGATGTGATCTCCAGCAAGAACCCCAAGACCACCCGAATATGTGTGAAGGGAACTCTCAAAACCAACCTCGGCTGTGAAGTAGCCTACAATTCCCATCAAATATGTCGAATCTGAAAGGGGTTATCATATTCACCCTAGGCTCAATGATGGGATGCTTGACAAATCTTCCCATTCAAAGACCCATCTCCAATTTCCTTCGGCAACACCGGGGGTATTCATTCTCGTATTTGAGCCAAGATTCAGCATATCTTGAAGTGGAATTACCACCATCTCTGCATTCGAATTAAGGGCTAATTGAATAATGTCATTGACAACAATATTTTTGCTATTCACGAGTTCTTGAATAATGGAAAGTGATTCTTCATTCAAACTATTCAACCACCCTTTTGTCGTATCATTATCATGAGTTCCTGTATAAACAATCAAATCTTCCTTGATGTTTGGAGGATAATGCGGGTTTGCTGACAAATTACCATCAAATCCGAATTGTAACACTGCCATGCCATCCAACTGATATCGCTTCCGTAACTCAATTACTTCAGATGGAATTATTCCAAGGTCTTCAGCAATTATTTTCGATGTATCTCCTACTTCATCGATAATCTGTTTGAGAATCTTATCTCCTGGACCTTCCTGCCAAAACCCGTTTCTAGCATTTTCATCCTCTACAGGAATAGCCCATGCAGAATGGAATCCTCGGAAATGATCTATGCGGACAGTATCGAACAGCCGCAACATGCGAGCCATTCGTTCTCTCCACCATTTGTAATCCTCAGCGTGGTGTTCATCCCAACGATAGAGAACAGTACCCCATCGTTGACCATCTTCACTGAAATAATCTGGAGGAACGCCTGCAACATAACTTGGTTGACCATCTTGTTCAAGTTGAAAGAGATGAGGATGTGCCCACACATCTGCAGAATCGTGGGCAACAAAAATTGGGATGTCTCCAATTAGTGAAACACCTCTTTCATTGGCATAATTTCGAAGTTCAAGCCAACCGCTTTGAAATCTCATTTGATTCGATATTTCTGGACCTATTTTCTCTCTCCATTCTGCCATAGCATCTGGGTGGCGGTCTCTCAATTCTATTGGCCACTCAGTCCACGGCCTGTTTTCATGAGCCGCTCTGATTGTACTGAATAATGCCCAATCCTCAAGCCAATAAGAATCATCCTCGATTGAACCCTCTTCGTCAGTTGAGCATAAAGCGCTCCAACCTGCAAAGGCTGACGGCGAGGCATACGGCGATGAATGTTCATCTGGAGGGGTTATTGGCAATAGTTGCCATACATTGGCGCCAATAGTAGTGACAAAGTCGATGAAACGCTCAGCATCACGCAAATCGCCATTTGGAAGCGAGGTGATGTGGCACAATACCCCCGATGCCCGCATGGAGTATGCTGTATCAATTGTGTGAAAAACTCTTCAGTGAGTGCTAGTATAGCCAAGGCATGCGCCACATCGCAATCGCACTTTCATCATTGATTCTGTTGAATCTGCTAGCCATGTTGCCGGTGAGTGCGACTACTCCCGAGGATATTGTGGTCGATGGTGATCTCAGCGAATGGGCTGTGGACACACTGATGGGTAGCGAGGGAGCGGTTTCTCTGCATATGACTTGGAATCAGACCCATCTGGCTTTTGCTTGGGATGGCACAGACCTAAAGGCAGATGATGGTGCAGACCTTTTCTTCTATCTCAATACTTCAGAGGGTGGCTCACCATTGTCAAAGAATTGGAATTTGGCTCAGACTTTACCATTCTCGGCTGATTATGCCTTTGTGGTTGAGGATTCTTCCTATGAGAGTGTTATCGTATTCAATGGCACTGAGTGGATCGATGGCGACCAATCGGACATTTCCATTTACGCTGGTCATTCAACCAACAAAGTAACAGAATTTACAATCCCTTGGTCCTCATTAGGAGACCCCACCTCTTTCGATATCGTAG
>CALCOQ010000263.1 GCA_937897005.1 uncultured euryarchaeote | reverse complement strand
GCAGTTGGATGTGTTCTGGGCTGATAATCCAGCTGAGGTACTCATCAATGATGCCTTGACCAATGCCAATGGGACCTTCACTCTCAGTGTGCCTACAGATACTGCGACCAATGGGACTGTGCGTGGAAATCATGTATTGATCATCCAGGTGGTCACTGATTCAAATCCATTCTATCTGTTTGGAGCAGCCCAACAGAATATTCTGGTAATGGGCCAAACCTCGATAGAAGACGTTGATCCAAGTAGTGTAGTAAAGGTATTGCGTGGAAATTCAGTGGAATTGAATGCAACATTGGAGGAATCATCCAACTTGAATCAACCATTGGCTGGAGAGATGATTGCCATCAAGTTCGATGATACATGGTTGGTCGAACAGATGACCGATGGCAATGGAATGATCAACTACCTGCATCTGATCCCAGATACCCAACCACTTGGGCTGATAACAATCACTTTCTATTACAACGAGACGGTGGACCTGTTGTCCACCAACACTACACTCATCACAGTCACGATTTCCTCCACTACTGTCACTTACGTGCACCCAATCTCAGCCAATCCGGTTGCTGGTGAGAGTTTCGAGATCAATGGAAGTGTGAAATCCGACAATGGTTCAGGAGTGATAAACCGAGATGGAGGCTTGTTGAGTAATACCATCCAGGTCGAGATAAATGACGTCTCAACAGGATTCAGTGTCGCTGGAGGACTTTTACAGGTGGACGGAAGTTGGAATGCAACTGTCACTCTGCTGTCTGATTTCCAGAGAGGGACTCACACTTTGACTGCTACATTCCTCCCTAGCGTCAATTATTACGAGGGATCAGAAGCGACTGAGAATTTCACTTCACGCGGTTTCACCACCCTTCAGTTCATCGACCCAATAATGAATGGGGCTTCTCCAAGTTTATTGAGTGCAACGATTCGTAATGAGACCCTGAAGGTACAGGTCAGAATCATTGAGAACACCAACGACCCGCTTTCAGGGGCGACGATCACAATCAATCTCATTGGCACCAGTGTTCAGGAGGTCACTACATCTGACAGCAATGGTCTTGCTTGGGCAAATCTGACTCTACCAATGGGTCTGACGCCGGGCGTCAATGTCTTGACTGCTTCATACGCAGGTAACAGTTCTCCAGATGGTCTAGAGCCTTCATCGACGAATGCATCATTTGTTGCTTTGGCAAGGACACTTATGACAATTGAAGACCACACTCAGTTGATGGTAGTCAATCAGGACCTGTATCTCAATGGAACATTACTGGATGACCTAGGTCTGCCTCTGCTCATCGATGGAAATGCCTCCGCAGGAGTGGTTGAGTTGGTCATCGATGGCAATGTCACAACCTTTGTCCAGACCAATGCTACCACGGGTGCATTCAGTTTCATCTGGCAAGTTCCTCAGTCTTTCTTTGCCGGAAACCATACTGTTGAAGTTCGCTATACAGCTGACCCAGCATGGGGTAATCCTGGTTCCTCTGATGCCAATTCTGCCAATCCTCCATACTACCTGCCCTCCAATGCTTCTTCGATATTCGGTGTTCAAGTTCCAACCTCCATCGTTCTTGCCAATCCGGGTGGGACTGTGGATCGTGGTGATACCATATGGTTGAATGGAACCCTGCAGGATATTGTCAACATCGGTCTTGGCGACCGTCCATTGGCTGTCAAACTCAATGGCCAATTCTACTCGACAGCATCTACTGATGCGAATGGAAACTTCAACATTCCAGTCATCATTCCTACCGAGACGCCACTCGGGCCTGCTGACATCAGTGTTGAATTCGCTGGAGAGATGTTCTATCTTTCATCCGAGGCGAATGGTACCTGGGTTCTTTTCAGTCCGGTGACGATCACAATAGTCACAGAGGAATCGGTTGCAATCAATGAGAACATGACTCTAACGGGAATGGTACTCGACAACAACCTCGACCCAGTTGTCAATCATTCATTGTTGCTGGAGGTTGGGGGGCTCGTTATCACCCCTGATGTCAGGACCGATGAGAATGGTACTTTCACATTCGTCTGGAAGGTGCAGACCTTGAGCATCGGAGAACATACCGTGACCGCTCATGCTGAGCAACAGGGATACTACAGGGCTGGAAATGGAAGTAATACCTTCTTCGTTGCCCATGAGTCCAAGATCACTACTTCCTTCACAACTTCCTCTGAGGCTGTTCGAGGGATGAAATGGGATATTGAAGGTCGACTCTATGACGATGATGATGTCAACAGAGGTGGAATATCTGGCCAACGGATTGACATTGAACTTGACGGTGTATTGAACACCTTTGCAATGACTGATGAAAATGGATATTGGAGTGCGATCATCACAGTCTCTCATACCATGATGCGTGGGGAGCACAACATCTCGATGTACTATTCTGGAAATCAGACCTTCATGCCTTCGGAATCGAATCTGACTGGGACTGTCCATGCCCAGGTCGTCATAGACGTGGTGGTGACCTCACAGACTGTGGTTCGTGGTGCTTCCGTGCATCCTGTGGTGTTCGAGGGAAGTCTGATCGAGGTCGGTGGAAACAACAGCATCATCTCCAATGCTGCGATATCCATCGCTACGATATGTGGAATCGATGGTCTCGATGCTTGTGAGATATTGTGGAAGACCGATGGTTCATTCGTCATCAGCGGTGTGGTAGGTTTCGACCATGAACCAGGAACGATATATTTGATGCTGTCATATCCTGGAAATCACAGCCAATATCTGAATCCTGTCAGCGTCAACCGTTCTGTTTCATTGTTGGTCGATCTTGATTTCGAGGTCAACTTCAAGGACCTTGTGCCAGGAAGTCAGGATTCAGTCGAGGGTACAGTCATCATCTTCGACAAGAATGCACGCGAACAAGGAATCGATATTCGTGTCGCAGATATCCCAATAACTGCAATCATAACGTCCACGGGTAGTAATAACACCGCACACAGTGTTGAGACCCAGGTGACGGATACTTCAGGTACGGCATACTTCGAGTTCAAGGCTGACCCTCCATACAGCGACAGTGAATATTGGGGCTTGATATTCCTTGAACTGGAGATTGAGGACGCAAGGATCACTGATGATTCACTTTCTGTATTCAGATCGACTCATGCGAATCAAGGACAGATAGATGTCTCTGAAGCAGTTCCTGAAGCCGAGACTCCGACATGGTTCTACGTGGTTGCTGCCCTGGTCATCGCAGCTGCGATTGGAGGATACTTGCTCTGGAAGAGACGTGAGGACCACATCAAGGAATTGTCAGACATCTTCTCCTATACCGCCGAGTTGTTGGCTGCTGGAGATGAGATGAGAGAAGCCATCTTCCTGTGCTATGAGAATTTGTGTCAGGTACTGATGAAGCATGGATATCTGAGGAGAGATTTTGAGACAGTGCGAGAGTTCGAGATGGGTATTCGCAAGGCACTACCGATCAATGAGTCTTCTCTGATGGCTCTGGACCAAGTCTTTGAGGAGGCTCGTTATTCTGCCCATGAGAT
>CALCOQ010000262.1 GCA_937897005.1 uncultured euryarchaeote | reverse complement strand
GAACCAACAGGAAATCTGGATTCAAGGACCAGCGAGGAAGTCATGCAACTTCTGTTTCGTCTCAACAAGGAGAAAGGAACCACGATGCTGGTGGTCACCCATGATGCAGACATCGCATCGAGATGCAATCGTATCCTGCAAATGGAAGATGGCCGAATCGTCAAGGATGAAAGGACTGAAGAGGAATGAACGGGGGGTGTTGACCTGTCTGATTGGCTGTTGTTCGGAGTAGGTTTCGGCCTGCATCTGTTCTGGGTCTGTCTGGCACAATTCGCAACTAATCCTGACCTGCGAAGACTACCTTTCAGTAAACATGCAATCATTGTTGTTATCACTCCACTGTTCGCCTCCCTCACCCTTTACTATTCGGTCGCCGGAGAACTGGGGATATTCATCTCCTCCTGTCTTTCACTCGTCGTCGGTATTCTGGCGCATCAAGGGCTGTTGGTGCTCCTTTCACCTCGACACCTTGTGATGTGGAGACTTGCAGTCAGGAACTTGACTCGTAGAAGGAGGAATACGGCCTTGATGATAATTGGATTGTTGGTCGGTTCAGCCATGGTCTCCTCAAGTCTGGTCGTCGGCGATTCGATGGATGCAACCATCAGTGCCGAGGTGTATCTGCGACAGGATACCTCTGACATCGAGGTCTTCGGCATTGATCCAATGACTGGAACGCGAATGGAATTGAATGAGTCGAGAATGAGGGAACTCGGGACGATGTTGGAAATGGACCCTGACAGCAAGGGTCTGGTCGACGGCTTCTCGCTTGGTCGTACCAAGACCATCTCGGTGTTCAACAATGAGACACAATTGGGTGAACCTGATGCAACATGGTGGGCTGTGGACCCGCAGTTGGATGAACAGGGAGATTGGAGTCTGATAGGAGGAAAGGGTGGACTCTCATACAGCGACCTCGCTCATGAAGAGGCAGTACTTGGATATTCAATATTCGTTGCAAATCAGGTCCTTGCAGATGCCATCGAGGCTGAGGAAGGAGATACGGTAGCAGTTTCTTGGAGCACCTATGATGAATTCGCAGTTCGTACACGTCACAGTGAGAACCTGACGCTGTGGAAGATTCTGCCAACCCAAGGTGCGGGAGCTGTAGAGGGGAGCAAAGGGGGAGTTCTGTTCTCCACCTTGTCAACTGCCCAGAGCATGCAGGAAGCGTTGGAAGAAGTCAATCTGGTGAGAATATCCGCAACTGGAGGAATAGATGACAGTCTGGAAGCAGAACAGGAGTTGTACCCTGTTGTCGAGAGAACGTTGGACAGGGTCCTCATAGCTGGTGACGCTGGACTGTTCGTCGAGGGAGACCAACAACTCGGGATGATCTCGGTGGGTCGCAGCAACGCTGTTGGAAGATTGGATGGAAGCATGACAAGGGAGTTACGAAATTATTCTCTTGAACTTGGCGAGGATGTCGCCCTCTCAGAATTGTTACAAGCTCCTCTGTTCGGAATCAGGCAATCCGGAGTACCATTGACAGGCTTGCTCTCCTCTGAGATAAGCGGCTTCATCAATGGGCAGGATGAGCGTTGGTACCTTCATCCAGGTGGAGTGACACATGAGTCAAGCAGCGGAGACATGGAGGTATGGAGCACTCCTGCTGATGCATTGTCACGCTCCGCCATCTGGTATGGACAGGAATTGCTGGTTGCTCACGATAAAGGTTTGACGAGTATTGTTGATGGTGATGATGTCATTGAGCATGAGGTTCCAGCCGGCCAGGTCATGGGTCTTACTCAATCCGAGGATGAATTTCACATCCTCGTGTTCTCAGATGAGTCCCCCGCTCTATACCATTCATCGAATTTGGAATCCTGGAGTGAGGATGTTCTCCCAGAGGGGGCGTTGGATTCTGCTCAGGATGGTGGCCTGTACTACAGTGATGATGGCCTTATCCTGCACCTCGAGGGTCTGCTCGATGTAGAGACATGGGTGAGAAGTGGGTTGGAGTGGGAATTGGTGGAGAGTGGCCCACATGAGGCATTACAACTGAAAATGGACGGTTTCACCCTCTCTTCAGACAGATTGCAACGTTTCGATTCAACTTCGGCCACAGCGCTCGGACTGGCTGACCTCGATGTGCTCTCTTGGAATGGTCCAGATGTCTGGCTTTCTGATGGCAGCATATGGACCTATGATGGTTCTCTTTTCAACCAGACGACCACATTGACTCCAGACACTTGTGAGGGAACCGCTTTCAGTCTTTCACAGGAGATTCTAACTTGCTCCTCGCAGATAGGTGCGGTCGTCATGGAACAGGGCAATGAAAGCATCCGCATCCCTAGATTGACCGAGTTGGAAGGTATCGGTACGATTCCATTGTTCGTCATTGCGGCATCAGGGGAATTCGAGGGACTTCCTGAGGCGGCAGAGAATGAAGTGAGATTGAGCCCATGGTTGGATGATGCGATAACTGGAGCAGATGAACTGACTCTGACAGGTTTTCTTGCAGCAAGCAGGGGCAACAATACGGGCATACAATTGCTCATCGGCCAGGCTATTCCACCACTACCGAGCGCCCCTGGGCAGGCAGAGATGGCCGATGTCATCATCGGAATCGTCAATTTCAGCACCGCAGAGATCCTTTCTGCTGCTTCAGAGGATGAACGTAGTCTGCTCCTCTTCACATCCACCTCCTTCTTGCAACAGGAGAATCTGAATGCAACAGTGTTGTCACTGAGCAATTGGCTCGACCAATATGCAGATCACGAAGCAGCAGGCCTCTATGTTGACAGGGCCAAGCATGATGGTATCGAGACATCCGAAATGGCGAGCGGCAGTCTTTCTGCTCTCTTCATCGTCTTTGGTTCATTCACCATGATAGCCGGAATGTTACTGGTGGTCAATATCTTCGTGATGATCGCAGAAGAACGCAAGAACGAGATGGGCATGGTCAGAGCACTTGGTCTACAACGACCAGACCTGCGTGCCTTGTTCGTCCTCGAGGGTTCACTTGTGGCGGCCATCTCCAGTGCCGTGGGTTCACTCCTCGGACTGTTCGTGGGCTGGTTGGTGGCAACTGCATTCGCTTGGGCACTCTCTTCGGTCGAGGGGGCATTCGTACATGATTGGAGTTGGCAGAGCCTGATCGCTGGATTCGCTGTTGGCTTCCTTGTTTCATGGGCTTCCCTTTGGGGAACCTCGTTCCGCAACAGCCGTCTGAACGTTGTCGCGGCGATGCGAAATCTACCGCCTCAGAAAGGCCAAGGTCCACCATGGTGGTCATGGTTTCTGATACTTGCATTGGGAGGAGCCAGTGTAGTGTGCATGGGTTGGTTCTTCCTCAATGGTGGCGAGGGTGGTTTTGCACATGGATTATGGTCTTTGACCGGGATATTCGCATTGTTGTCTTTGATTCCATTGTTGTTCTACAATCTGCCGCATGTCATGGCTGCCAGGTCGGCAATAGCAACACGGATGGTTCGAGATTCAGCACGTAACACGATGGCAGTTCTTGGCTTCCTGCTCATCATCTGGGCGATATTACCGGGTTGGCTGGATCCGGTCAGAGCAGACCTTGAACCTGATGAGGCATCATTCATCATCATCGGAGTCTCAAGTGTGGCTGCAGGAGTTCTGTTACTGACTTCATTGGCTCCGATGTTAGCATCGGTGATAGGTCGGGCTGCAAGCATCACCAAGAGAATAGGTCCAGTTGTTCCAACCG
>CALCOQ010000261.1 GCA_937897005.1 uncultured euryarchaeote | reverse complement strand
CCACCCCAGCGTCCTGATGACCTTGAAAACGACCAATACATGGGTGGTGGCGGGCGCTACTGAACTCGCACAATGAAAGAATGGATTCTTGGACAGAGTCCGGACGGAAAATCAAACCAATGTTGTTCCTGAGTCTCCACGAACCGCACTTATCGCTTCACCAGGCTGACACAATACTATCGTCATCTCTTGAGAGAACTCGCGTGCATGCAGCATCGCCTCCACCTTTGGACCCATGGAGCCTGGAGGCAGTTGACCTCGTTCGATCATTTCTTTCGCCTCTTGTGAAGAAATCATGCTCAAACTCTGTTGGCTGGCTTCACCAAAGTCTCTGTAGATTGCATCGACTGCTGTCGATATCACGAGTACATCAGCATCCACTTCACAAGCAAGAAGCGCTGAAACCCTGTCCTTGTCAATGACTGCTGCAATTCCAGTCAATCCAACATCGGCCACCACGGGTATGCCGCCTCCTCCACAACAGAAGACAACCGCATTGAGGTCGAGCAGACTGTTGATCACATCGATATCCAGAATCCTGATCGGTGAAGGAGAAGCTACTACTCGACGCGGCCCATTGACAGTGGTGGCTACATCCCAGTCCATTTCAGAAATTGTATCCTCGTCAAGAACAGGGCCGACGGGTTTGGTAGGTGCAGCGAATGCGATATCATCTTCATCGACCTCTACCCTGGTCAATACCACCGCGGTTCTCTCAGGTCTGTGTTTGTTCATCAGATGCTTCTCAAGATTAAGGGATAGAGAGTGGCCGATCATTCCCTGAGTTGCAGCAACCCACTCATCAAGGCCATTTCTCTGGCGTTCGGCCATGCTCGTCTCCTCCAACAACAACAGATCACCTACTTGAGGACCATTTCCATGAGTGATGACAACCCTGAAACCAGCTTCAAGAAGATTGACGATATCATCCATCACCGCATTGAGGACTGAATCTGCTTGAACCATTCCACTTGAATCGGACAATGCATTACCACCGATTGCATAGACTGCAACCCTTCGGGTGCCGATGTCAGGGACTGGAACCTCGGGTGACACAATGTGTGGGAATCCTGCTCAGGCTTCAATGTTGAGCATCAGGGAGTGTACTCCTACAAGCCATGATATTGAAGAACAGAGTCGTTCTGCAGGTGGATACGGGTTGCAGCCATGAGCAAGGAAGTATGGATCTCAGATGTCCTCAACGGAACGCTGGTCGACCAAGAAGTGACTCTCAAGGGCTGGATAAAGAGAACACGTAGCAGTGGAAAGATTTCATTCATCACCCTCAGGGATTCAACTGGAAACGTTCAATGTGTGGCGAAATCTGGTTCATTGCCGGATGAACAGATGGAGGCCCTGAAAACTTCACTCATTGAAACCAGCGTAATCATCACAGGTTCGGTGAAGGCTGACCAACGTTCGGGAGGCTTCGAAGTTGCAGTTAGTGCAGCAGAAATCGTGGGTCAGGTGAATCCAGAATCACCTTTTCCGATAACAGAGAGTGCGATGGCTGTCGCCGATGGTGGAGAAACCGAATTCCTGCTCGACAACCGCCATCTCTACCTACGCACAAGTAGAATGACCACCATGCTGAAGATTCGCTCTACTGTTTTTGGTGCAATCCATTCATACTTCAGGAACCTTGACTTCGTTGAATACCATGCACCTTGTTTCGTGGCGGGGGCGGTTGAAGGAGGTAGTACATTGTTCGAGGTGCCATATTTTGGTCGCAAGGCCTACTTGACCCAATCATGGCAGTTGTATGCCGAAGCAGCCATGCCAGCTCTGGAGAGGTTGTACACCATCGCCCCATCATTCCGTGCCGAAAAGAGTCGTACTCGCCGACACCTGACCGAATTCTGGCATGCTGAAATGGAGATTGCATGGGGTGGAAACGAGGATGTCATGGCACATGGTGAAGCATTGGTGAGACATATCTG
>CALCOQ010000260.1 GCA_937897005.1 uncultured euryarchaeote | reverse complement strand
ATGATGCTGTTCAACTTCAAGGACAACCTTCAGCAACCACTGCTGACCTATCTTCGTCATCTCAAGTCACCAGTACCACCGGTTATCAGAATACCACTGGGGAATTCATCGCCAATGGTGATCAAGGCTTCATTGGAGCATCTTCAACACCATCCAGCGATGCTCTGAGCAGTGGAACCTGGTCATACCCTGGAAGTGTGGTCAAGATGGGAGATGAATATCACGTCCTGATGAGCACATCGACTTCATCTTACTATTTCCAGAACATCTATCGATGGAACGCAACGACGGGGTCATACATCGGGCAGGTCACCATCAATTTTGGGTCCTGTAACACCAATTATCTGAGATATACCCACGATATGGCAAAAGATGGCAACAATACTGTCTGGACTGTTTCATACAACTATTATGCCATCCTGAAATGGACAGTTAGCAAGACTGCCACCAGCAGCGCTTGGACCTGCCAACAACAGTGGGTCTTGTCTTATCCAAACATGGTGGCTGGTATCGATATCGATGAGACCACAGGTAAGATGTGGTTATACATCTATCAAAGTCAATTCCCGAATTATGATCACTATCTATGGGAGGTCAACAAGGCTAACCCTTCATCTATCAACAGCACATATCTGCTCGGGCCCGGTACTGATTTTATTGGCACTCCATCAGGATTGCACGTCAGCGAACCAAGGGTCACCGTGAACACCTACCAATCTTCTTTCTCCACTCATCACCACTTCCATCTCGATGGGATGTGGACCGAACGACTTGGCACTCAGACCCTCAACCAACGTGGGCATTATGGCCTTTCTGACATGGGTGATGGAACACTGGCATACACCTGCTTTTATTCCTCTTACTGCAATACCCACTCCAGAGACATCCTGTTCAGTGGTTCTGGCTCCCCTTACGAACTCAAGAGTGCTACATCCTCATCAAGTGTGACCACTGGTGCGACCACCACATTATCACGTTCCATAACCGAGATCGACCTTGAGGCCGGAGTAGGATGGATACCTGACAATACTTCCATCGAATACGAGGTGAGCGTTGATGGGGGAACCTCCTGGAAGAAGATATATCCGGCTGGGACCGCTACCTTCACCAATGCTGGAAATCAACTGAAATGGCGAGCATATCTGAACGGAACTGCGACTGAGACCCCGATACTGGACTTCGTGGTGTTGGGTTACACCATCTCCTATGTCAACAATGGATACTTCTACATCAGATCAAATTACAATACTCTGAATCCGGTTGCTGCTCAAATACACTGGAATGCGACCACTCCCAGTGGCTCATCGATGTCCATCGAGGTACAGACCTCCTCTACAACCACCTGGTCTTCAGCACAGAATGGAGTGACCAAGAATCTTGCTTCGTCTTCATCATATGTTTATGTCTATGTCCGATTATACGCGGGCTCAAGCAATTCTGCAACACCTACACTGAATGATATCAACATAACATTCTTCACCAACGCTCCACAGAACGCTGCTCTAGATATCGGCTCAGATGGAAGTGACGAATGGAGCAGGGCTGGAACTTTTCTTGGTACGACCACTGCCAGTGGTTCAGCGATAGTCTTGGCATTCAATAACCTGATTCCTAACAGTGGTTCGGGAACGGTCTCGATCCCCGTCGACATCTCTTCAGCCGCTTCTGGGATTCTGGCCATCGATAGTTTCAGCGTCAATTACATCATGCAGACAGTGAATCTAGAGATCATCGCCAATGCTTCAGAAGTATTACATGAACGCAACAAGGGATATTCCGTGACCACCAGACATGTGATTGGTGAAGACGCAGGGGGTATAAATGAAGCAAGTCTCAGGTTCTTGGCCACCCCATCGAGTTCTGCCCCAACCCTGACATGGATGTACGGCGATGCTGCACCTACTGAAAATGACCCTGATTCATGGATAAGTGTCGATTCAACCTCAACATGGACCGAGAACAATGGCATTCTTGAAATTGAATGGAAGTTCAAGGTCACAGCGAATATGCCAGAACAGGACAATGTGCGTTTCAGAACGAATTGCATCGATGACCAGGACCATGAGCCGGTTTCGTTGGATTGGTATCCACCTCCTGATCATGCATTGATAGTCAACCAGTCATTCGGACTTGGTTGGATGATGGTCAGAGATAACGAAGGATCTGTGACTTGGGATGATGTGCCCAACAACATGTGGGTCGCCGCCGGTGAAGAACTGCATTTCCAAGGACAATTGTGGTTCTATGGAACTGAAGACACTCCCAAGGACAATGCCTTCGATATGCGAATCTCTCGCAATGGATACGTCGATGTTGTATGGCGAGACACCTCAAATCACAACGGTACATTCTACATCAGTGTGGAGATGCCGAATCTGGATATTGAGGATGGAGTACAATTTGAGGTCCAGACCTACAATGAAAGGGATGCAACCCTGGTACTACCACTTAATGATAGTTGGAGAAGGACCTTCAAGATTGATGCAACAGCACCGCGTTTCGCCTCATCGATACCTGAGGAAGGCGACTACGAGGCGGCAGATGATGAACACTTAATCCAGATAGAGGTAGAGGATGCTGTGGGAAGCCCTCAGGAGTTGGCTCTATGGTATTGGGTCGAAGCAGACCATGATGAGAATCGCAATGGGTTGCCAGATGATGAGGAATATGTCAGTAAAATAATGTACAACACCACAAATGCTGATGTGAAGTGGTACAGAACCTCGATAGATGATTCAAGAAATCCGAACATGGGACGTGTCTCATACTTCGTGGAAGGTAGTGACCCAGCAGGCAATGTGTTGGGTGAAGATGTCATCATCAATGATGAGATCATCACCATGTACCATGGATCTGGTTTTGGTTCAGATACTGCTACCTTCCTCACTCGCAAAGATTCTGATGCCATCTTCACCGGTCTGAACTGGGTTGGACACTGGGATGATATGCCCGTGTTCGCTGGACAGGACCAGACCATCGTGCTCGGCCTGGTTGATGCCAATACCGTGATCGACTTCGAAGAGATCACCTTGGTCTTTGACTTTGAAGGACCTGATTCCAACAAGGACCAGCAGGTGATTGCATACAGTGGTGTCAACAACAGTTGGTGGTCCAACAGCAAATACATCATTCTGGATTCAACAAGTGATGTCATCCTGCAGACCAATGCTTCTGGATTACCTTGGATACATGTCACCTTCAACTTCCAATTCACATGGGATTGGCCAGATGAGGAGTGGGGAGATCTGGCTCTGATCTACAAGGAAAGAGGGAACGATGAACCGACAAAACACGAATTCAGCGATAACAGTTTCAGAGTTGAGAACGATCTGGTTCTCTCGCCAACGGATTTCAAGGTGATGGACATCAATGAACCGCGCACTGGGCCGATAGCAGATGGCAGCAGGGTACGCTCTGACGACCGCCTCAGTTTCGAGGGACGTATCGTCTATGAAGGCTCCAATGTAGCCGCTCCAAGAAACGTTGGGGTACAGGTGGATGTCTTCGACGGAGAGAGCGCATGGAGTGATGGCAGCCTTGGAGAGAACGGTGAATATTCCATCGAAGTGCCACTTGACCATGCAACTTCTCTAGCAAGTTCATCGACTCGTACCTGCCTGATAGCCATCTCGGGAATTCCGGGAAGAGGAGAGGATATGACTGGAACCAGTGTCTCTACCACCTTGCGGATAGATGTCGATCATTCACCACCACGGGTCACCACCAGAGTT
>CALCOQ010000259.1 GCA_937897005.1 uncultured euryarchaeote | reverse complement strand
GTCGTTGTCGAAGTCGAATGGTGATGGGTCTGGAAGATAGGCTCCTGCTATCCACTGCCCTGGCCAACTGGGAGAACGGGTCTCGTTGAGTCCATCAGCGAACCAGTTGTCACCGAACCCATCACCATCTGCATCTGACCACTGAGTTGATTTTGTGATGAAGGCATCATAGAGGTCAGATTGGCCATCACTATCCATATCTGGGCAGCCCCATCTGTCGCGCCATGAATCTCCACGATACAAGACACAGGAGTCGGGAAGGCGCCCACTCTCATGGTCTCCGAATCCATCTCCATCCCAATCCTCGGATTGCGTAGGATCCAATGGGAATGAATCTGATTCATCAGCAATCCAATCTCCATCTCCATCCGTTCTCGATTCAAATATCACATTCTCAGCAAGCGAACCACCAACAGCGACAATGAGGTCTAATCCACCATCACCGGTCACGTCTGATATTTCAATATCCGCAACCGTCAGAACGACTTCCGCCTTCCAACGGGTCAAAGGAGCGCCATTCTCCATGATTGTGATGACGATTGGTCGCCCAACCTCTCCCCAAATGATGTCAAGATCCCCATCAGCGTCCATATCACCAACTTCAACATCAGATGACGAACCCCAGCCAGTCCATCCACTACCTGAATTCCTGTATGTTGGCAAACCATTGGCAGTCCCATTACAGAAAGTGATCAAATTCGGGAATTGGTAGTCTGCATACACAATATCATTACAGCCATCCTGATTCAAATCGGCAATTGCAATATCTGATTTGCTCCAAGAAAGACCCTGAGTATGGTTCTCAGGAAACATCGTTGAAGTGCCATCGTTATGAAATGCTGTACTTGCCCAATCATAATTAGTGAATGCAATATCCACCAATCCATCACCATCCAGATCACCAACGTCTACTGAAGTGGATGTTCTATTCTCTAATCCAGTCCATGAAACCACAAGTTCGTCAGACCCATCGCAACAAATGTAGATGTGGCTAGCGCCGTTCGAATACCCATTGGCCACGACCACATCGTGTCTTCCATCATCATTGAAATCAGCCACCTCAACATCAGTTGAATAGGAATTTTGAGAAGATATCCAGAATGGTTCAGATGAAAAATTGCCTTCTTCATTCCTGAATATCATATCATATCCAGTCGTACCTATATACAGATCAAGATAACCATCCTGATCAATATCTATCCAATCTGCACTCAAAGTACTGATGTTCATATTGTCATTGACCCATCCTGGAGTGTCTGATAGACCATTCTCTGTACCATAGAAAATGACATCTGCTTCGCTACCTGATTCTGTTCCTTCCAAGTAGCTATTGCCCTGAAATAAATCATTATATCCATCATTATTGATATCAGCGGAGATAATTACTTCTGTGCTGGCTCGGATTCCATCACGCCAACCGTAGTTGCTTTCTATCGTGCGGTCATGATTGAGATATACTACGTCGTCGATATCAGCATTCCCGAAAATCACATCATTATCACCATCACCATCTATATCTCCAACTTCTACGGAAAGGGTTTCCTGCGACTTCTCAGACTCCCAACTAGGAGTGGTTTCCAATACTCCATTCCTGTTGATGAAAATCCCATTCTTGGCGCTGCTGAATGCTACCACCAGATCAAGGTCGCCATCACTGTCCATATCTGCAAGTTCTAATCCGGTAACTTCACCGGGTTCATCGCTTTCCCAGATTGGAAAATCAGGAAAGTATCCATTTCCTTGCTCGTTCTTGTATGCCTTCAATGTCGACAATCTACCTCCAACAACAATTTCTGGATAATCATCTCCATCCAAATCTCCAACTGCTACCTCCTGAGTGGTATTTGGAATTGACAACCATGAGGTCATGAACTCGGTGTGACTCAGAAATCCATCATTTCGTATGACCTTGGTGTTCTCCTCAGTTGCGACGATGATATCCATATCTCCATCAAGATCCATATCTACCAAGTCCACATCATGTCCATTAGGAGCATTGAATCCTGTATAATCTGGGTTCAGAGTGAATCCAGTTGAAAAGACGATGCAATTAGACAGTGAACTGCTACAACTACCATAGGAATAGTTCTCAGGAACCTCCAGGAAGCCGTCACCAAAGTTGGCATAGATCAAAATGTGGCCAGATTGGGTTGATACGACCATGTCTGGATAAGGGTCATCGGTCAACAGACCCCATTCGACATCTTTGGTGTAGAAGTATGAATCAGCAGTCTCATAGTACGGAGTAGGTGAAAAAGTTCCATTCTCATTCAAGAATATCTGATCAGAAGCATGGAATGTCCATTTAGAATTCCCGCTGGTCAGGTCAAGATCGCCGTCATTATCGATATCAGCCCAAGCCATCGCAGTTGAGTCTCTTTGTCCATGACCCCAGTCAAATTTGTCTTCACTGAACGAGGTTCCATTTTCATTCGTGAATATCGCAACTTTATGATTGCTCCCGGAACGAGCGAAATCGAGATCCCCGTCACCATCGAAATCACCTAATCCCATTTCCATGGTGTGAGCATGTGGTATCGAGAAATCCGGAGAATCCATTCCACCAAAGCCCTCGGAAAGCAAAGAACAAGTAGGCCTGAAATCCTGACAGTTTGAGGCCACCATCGGTGCTGGAACCGCAGGATGGTGCGGCATCGGGTCATCCTCATTGTCCCAGCCATCGCCATCGGAATCGTTCACAGTTACATTGAACCTGCTCGCTGATGGTTGCCACCAACGTGAATTTGGCCACTGCAGACTGTATCCTCCCAACGAAAAATCCTCAGTGTCCTCTTCATCATCGACCATTCCTTCAAACCAATCCGAGTCATCAGCAAGAACATCAGTATTTGAATCGGTAGTTATCAGAAGAGATTGAGCCAACATCAGAAAAACTACAATGATTATTGTCAAACGAGAATATGAGACCCCTTGAGTACCATGCATGAGTTCTCTAGAAGGGCACTCATGCTTCAATGTTTCACCAACAATGAATGGCAAAATGCTATCCT
>CALCOQ010000258.1 GCA_937897005.1 uncultured euryarchaeote | reverse complement strand
CATCAATACCTTGGTCGTCGATGGTACTTCCGGCTGTAGCGGCCCATTCCCATTTGCCATCTTCGGATATCAAGCCGACGAAAACATCGCTTCCCCCTTCACTGGTTCGAGAGAATGCTGGAGTTGAACTGGATTCATTGTAGAAGTATGCAGTACCACTGAACTTACCAGTGACGAGGATTTCTTCGTCATCACCAACATCCATTCCCAATACCGCATTGGTACCTGAACCGCCCACTCTCGCAGCCCAGGAATAACTGCCATCTGAATCAATGACCGATACATATCCATCACTGTTTCCGCTACCGGAAAGTGAAATCCCTCCAAGGTACATACTGTTCTCATATTCACCGGCGACGTAGATTTTGCCAGTAGGTCTTGCTTCTATGGCGTAATTCTTCTGTTTGCCTGTTGTTCCGAAATTCCATACTTCGTCTGTATCCAAGACATTGCTCGGACCAGTTCCAGTCTCCATGGTTTGGTCTTCAACTTCATCAAGAACCTCCTTTGGAGGTTCATAGGGACTCAAGGCTGGGGTGAATGCAGCGAACAACATCAGCAACACGAGAATCAACGAACGGCTAGTCAATCGGGCATCCATGGCTATCGCTCCAGCGCTCTGTCGTGCACACAGAACTGCATCAAGCCTTCGCCTACGCAACAAATGCATGGACTAAGGAAAAGTGGAGGGGTGAATCACCATCTCTTGTCCTTCTTACCCTTCTTCTTGCGCTTCTTGTCCTTCTTGTCGCTCTTCTTGAGATTCATTTTCTCTCGCTTCTCATTGAGCAGGTTCCGGCGACGAATCTCCTCGGCGATATTGGTTATTGGAGAGAAGAACTGTTCCTTCTCTGCGTCAGACATGGATGCCCATATCTGCTTCTCTTCTTCGGTGACTCTCCCGTCTCCATCCAGGTCCATCATCCTCCCCCCAGGCAATGAAGGGCCAGCGGCTCCAGCCTCGGAATCGTCGATACCTTCGGTCACATAGCGAGAAGTGAACTGCTCCTCAGGTTCAGGTTCGGGTTCTTTTCGTCTTGGCTGGTGTCCCATCTGCTGTTGCATATCCTCTATGGCATGGCGTGCCATCGCTGCTTCCTCCTTGGCATCGGCCATCATGTCCTGTGCATCCCACATCATGTCAGCGGCTTGCTGGAAATCATCCTGCCACTCATTTGCACCATCATCAGAACTCCAATCTCCCGATGTTCCTCCATCCTCTGGTTGGCCATCGAAACCAAGTTTCTCCATCTGTGTCTCAATCTGTTCCATCAGGTCTCCAAAGCCACCGCGTGGCAACTTGTTCTTGTCATTGGCCTTCTCGACATCCTGCTCAATTATCTTCAGCCGACCAATGGTCTCAGCTTTTCGAATTCGATCAGAGAACTTGCGCACTCGCTTGTTCTTGGAACGTTGACCGCGGGCGAGAACCATCCTGCCGGCGAAAGCGAGCACACCAAGAAGGACCGAAACAATCTGTCCAGTGGTAGAATCTATGAAATCAAGGATTGGGCCGATGATGACATTGGAGGCCAACTTGTCGATCAGGCCCTTCTCCTCCTCCTCAGTACCATCCCACTGGACGCCAGCCATCGAATCATGCTCGATGGTGAAACAGAATTCCTCCTTGTCATACAGATTCTTGACAGCCCCCATCGGGGTGTCGGTGACGTTGATCTGGTATCCCAGAGATATCTCGACACAATAGTTCCCAGCCTCGAAATATGGATATTCTGTATCCTCGAAGAAACGACTTGAACCCTCCCAGCTTCCGGAAGTAAGACCCTCCCAGTTGAGGTCAATGCTCCATTCCTCCGGATT
>CALCOQ010000257.1 GCA_937897005.1 uncultured euryarchaeote | reverse complement strand
GTCTTCGGTTCAATTCCATGTTCGAGATTATACAATATCTGCTTCTCACGTCTGTCGATCGTCTGTTCGATGGCTGCCCTCATTGCGGCACTGATACTATCAGCATACAGAATGACCTGTCCTCGAACATTTCTCGATGCTCGGCCGATGGTCTGCAATAAACTTCTCTCATTTCTCAGGAAACCCTGTCTATCAGCATCAAAAATTGCCACCAGACTCACTTCCGGAATATCCAAACCCTCTCTCAACAGATTGATTCCAACAATGACGTCAATCAGTCCCAATCTCAGTGCCTTGATGATCTCTGTTCGTTCAATGGTATCGATCTCACTGTGAAGATATTGGGACTTGATCCCCATTTTACCAAGATATTCTGATACTTCTTCAGCGAACTTGATGGTAAGGACAGTCACCAATACCCTTTCATCATTCTCGATACGTTCGTTGATCTCAGACAACAGATCCTGTACCTGACCCTCTGTAGGGCGCACCTCCAATGCAGGGTCAAGAAGACCGGTTGGCCTGATTTCCATCCTCACTATTCTTTCAATCATGCCCAGCATCGAATGCATGCTCTCAGCCTCAGGGTGCTTCTTCTCCAGTTCTGCGGGTATGGCTCCACCACCACCAGCAACGTGTAGAAGTCCCTTAGGTGGGTCTTGTCCAGTGACTTCGCACAAATGACGTAATTCCCGCTCGCCAGGGGTTGCAGAGACGTAGACCATGCGTGGAGTCAGACTCTGGAATTCTGCTATCTTCAGCGGGCGATTGTCTGCTGCGCTTGGAAGCCTGAATCCATGCTCGATGAGATTCTTCTTTCGCGAACTATCTCCACCGAACATCCCTGCTGTCTGAGGAAGAGATACATGACTTTCATCCATGATGATCAAGTATTTTTCAGGGTCACCATGGAACTGCTTGGCGCAGGCCGCCATGAAATCAAGTAGACAATACGGTCTTTCTCCAGTACTGCGACCATCGAAATGCATGCTGTAATTCTCAACTCCTGGACAATGCCCGATCTCCATCAGGAGTTCGAGATCATATCGGGTACGTTGTTCGATGCGATGAGCCTCAAGTTCCTTGTCCTGCGACTTGAATTCTCTGACCCTGTACTCGAGTTCATCCTCGATCAATTCCATTGCAGCCGAATATCTCTCCTTGCTCGTGATGTAGAATTCCTTTGGGTGGATCCATGCCTCCTCCAATTCATCGATGATTTCCCATGTAACGGGGTCGCAGACCTGTATTCTTTCAACTCCATCAAATCCAAAACGGATTCGCAATGGGTCATCGCGACTGGGCATCCAGACATCCAATACCTCTCCACGAAGACGCAATTGCCCACGGGTGATATCTGTGGTTGAACGTACGTATTGTAGTTGGACGAGTTCTTTGACCAAACGCATTGGTTCGATCGCCTGCCCAACATGGACTCGACAATGTTTGGAGAGGAAAGTCTCCGGAGAATTCAGACCATAGATGCATGAAACACTGGACACGACCAGAACATCAGGCCTTGAAACAAGACTTGCGACAGTGGAGAACCTCTCCTGTTCGATTCGCTCATTGATAGACAATTCCTTATCGATATACAGGTCCCGTTTTGGTAGGTAGGCCTCCGGTTGATAGTAGTCATAATGGCTGACATAATATTCAACAGCATTGCTGGGAAACAACACGCTGAATTCATGATAGAGTTGTCTGGCCAATGTTTTGTTATGGCTCATCACCAAGGTTGGAATATTGAGGCGCTCAATGAGGTGAGCCATGGCGAAAGTCTTGCCCGAACCAGTGACTCCAAGAAGAATGCATCTTTCCTGAGAATTTTCTAATTGATTACTCAATTCCTCAATTGCATTTTCTTGGTCACCTGCTGGGTGCATATCTGTATCGAGAACAAATCTTGCGACATCTGGATTCAGATGCTCCTCAATCGCTCCTTCCAATGCCTTGGTGATATCAAATGGGTCCGTAGGAATCTTCTGAGTGGGTGTGGCATCCTGCAAGTCCGTCGGAGTCTTCTGAGTGGATGTGGCATCCTGCAGGTTCGTCGGAGTCTCAGGTGTAGCATCCTCCTCAATGTCCATGTGATCACACTCTCAAGGCAAGAACAGCCCGCCATTGACATGGATGACTGCCCCGCTCACATAGGACGAATCTGAAGAGGCGAGAAAACTGGCTACTGCTGCAATGTCTTCAGGTTGGCCGATTCGCCGAAGTGGGACCTCTGATTCTCGTTGCTCACGTTTCTCCACACTGTCATCTGCGAGGATTGCTGTATCGACAAAACCTGGTGCGATGACATTGACCCTTTGACCGCGTGGACCTACCGCTTGTGCAAGACTTCGAGCCCATGCATGTAATGCGCCTTTACTGGCTGAATAATCTGCCCCGTGTGGTGAACCACGAATTCCAAGTTGGCTGCCAACAACGATTATTCCAGCGTCATCCACGAGAAATGGACGTACGGCTTCCCACACCAGGAATGCACCTTCAAAATTTGTTGCCATCGTCTGCCTGAGACGCTTGTGATCGAGGTCTTGCGCAGGCATACGATCATATCTTCCGTGATTCAGAACAAGGATGTCTACGCCGTTCTTCACCCAAGGGTGGTCTGCCAACAAGGCCACCTCACCGGGGTCACTGCAATCCACCTTGACCGCAACCCCATCAGAGCCCTCTGCAAGAATCCTGCCGACGACCTCCTCAGCTGGATGTGAAGAGGTGTGGTAGGTCAATAGAACTCGATAACCATCTTTCGCCAATCTCTCAGAGACCGCTGCACCGATTCCTCGACCACCACCGGTGACCACAGCCAGAGGTCCTGCCATGCTCTGCCATCGAGTGATATGACTTGAACCCGCCCACAGAAGAATGCTCCATCATTCAAGGTATCTAGCCAATTGAGGAGGGGTCCAACCTTCAGGCTTCATGACCTTGCCATCCTCTCTTCTGAGAACCTTGCCATCAACCAATTTCGCCATGTTTGAACGATGTACTTCTGCGAATGCTTCGTCGAAAATGTGCTGCATCCCATGATTGATTATGGTGCCTGCAAGAATGTATCCAATATCTGCCAATGCATCAAGAACTTCCACCATATCTCCTGTTCGTGCAGCTTCTGCATACTCCTGGACTTCTTCGCTGAGAAGTTTGATGCGCAACTCCACCAATTCCTGAGGGCCGATTGCAGGTTCATCCAATCTGGGTATCTCAAAAGCCTCATTGAACTCAAGCAGTGACTTGACGATAGGATTCATAGCACCGGCGGGACGGGGCGGCTCTTGAATGTCACGAGAGGTGTAGAGTGGCGAAGAGACCGAGGAGCAAGATCCAACCAGTGGAAACACTGGTCTTGAACAACCTGCTCTGGAACTGTTCCATATCTTTCCGTGAGCTGGTCAAGGTGATGATATTGGCAGCGGCCATGGAAATAGCCGCAATATTCCACCAGATGCCGATATCTGAGAGGATGAACACGGCTGCGTACAGGATGCTGAGGAAGACTGCGAACTTGATGGCTGATTCTGCTCCGAATCTAGCAGGAAATGAATGGATTCCATTGGCGAGGTCACTGTCGACATCCATCAACGCATATGCCATATCGAATGCTGTTATCCATAACATGACTCCGAATGATAACAGGAATATCTGAGGCCACCAATACAGTGCTGTTATCGCTGACCAGCCAAGATCTTCGCCCACAATACCAATCCACGCTCCTGCTGGAGCTAAGCCAAGGCACAATCCCAACCAAAAATGACAAGCCCATGTCCTTCGCTTCAAGAATGGATATATGGCAAAGGTGAGAACGGGTAGCCAAGCCAATTGTAATGCGATTTCATTCAGCATCCAAGCCCCAAATATCAACATCGAGAGAAAGGCTGCTGACAATGCCCATGCCGTAGTGATCGATAGACTGCCGCTTGGTAGATGTCGGCCTGCAGTACGTGGGTTTGCAGCATCGATGTCCTTGTCGATCATTCGATTCAAAGCCATTGCAAGGCCTCTTGCTCCAACAGCAGCCACAAGAATCCACAACAATTGCGTCCAAGTAGGGTCCACCGCGACCATCGCTCCAATGAAGACGAAAGGTAGACTGAAGAGAGTGTGTTCGATCCTGATGAACTCAAATATCTCTTTCAAACCCAAGGCCAACCCTCCTCCACTGCCATGGATTCTATGCGCGCTTCTACCTCTGGGTCATGGATTGTTGTGGCTGGCCAACGACGTGTTGGATACTCTCCTTCCATGTTTGGTATGGGAGCCGTTGCATCCCAAGCGATTCGTGCACGGTTTTCGTCGAAGTGCAGATCTCTGGAGACCTCAAAGCGACAGAACAGTTGCCACAACAATCTACGTCTGGAACCGGACTCATTGATGTCGAATTCATCATCGGTGATGAACAACCATCGCAAGTTGCTTGAATTCTCTAATTGCCAGATTGATTCTTTCAGTTGAAAAATCTTCGAGCGCTGAGCCGCTGCTGCTGCCTCATCTGTATCCTCCATGTCACAATCTGCTTGAGGACCTCCTTCTATCTCGGTGGTGACAATCAGTATCGATGGGCGCAACATCCGTGCTTGCCGTATCAATGGCAGAGCGGTAACCTCAGAAAGTAATTCATCACCTGGTCCAAGAGACATCTTTCGACCAAACAGAGGGTCCTTCTCAGCTGCTGTGGTTGCATCTATCAGTAACTTGTCATGGATATTCTCCCACGGGGCAGCGTGCGCCAATTGGTCGGCAACCATTCCGGGCAGTATCACGAAATCTGTTGCCGGATCCACCTTGGAGTCCAATGCATCAAGAAATGCATCGAGATCCTTGACTGGATGATCAGCATCAACCGCGACGACGGTCTTCAGGAACATCATCTGTCCAGCCCCCAGTAAGCCAAGGGCTGTTTTCCTCGCTTGACGAGGATAGCGTTGTTTTGAAGCAGCGATCAATAGATTGTGGAAACCCGTTTCCAGAGGCAGGAACACATCCACCACGTCCCGATGTTGAAACTGTAGCACTGGCAGGAAGGCATCTCCAACCGCTTCTCCAAGGTATCCATCTTCCATCGGCGGTATTCCAACGATTGTAGCAGGTAGTATCGCATCCTTGCGCATGGTGATGGCTGTCACCTGCAGAACAGGAAACTCTCCCTCGAGGGAATAATAACCGAAATGATCCCCGAATGGACCCTCACTCCGGGTCTTGCCTGGAATGGTGTATCCTTCGATGACGATATCAGCCTCAGCTGGTACCAACAGATCCTGACTCACAGCTTTGACCACAGCCAACCTTCTGCGCCCAAGAAATCCTGCGAACATGTATTCCTCAAGGTTGTCTGGTAATGGGGCGATAGCGGAGAAAACCAGCTCAGGCGGCCCACCGATGCATATCGCAACCGGCATCCTGCCATCCCCATATTCGTCAGCATGGTCTGCACCATGTTTGTGGATCTGCCAATGTAATCCCACTTCGGTCGGCCCAAACACCTGTCCTCGATACATTCCTAGATTATGTTCCCCAGTGTGAGGGTCTTTCGTCACTACAAGTGGCAAAGTGATGAACGGACCTCCATCATTTGGCCAAGTCTTGGGTATCGGCAATCTGGTGACATCAGGATGTGGCATCTTGATTCTCTGGCAAGCGGCACGACGAACCTTCTTTGGGGCCATGGAAAGCGCATCTTTGAGCAACGGTATTCCCTTCCAGGGGCGTTTACTGATAGTAGCAATATCTGGTTTCATCAATGTGACCATACGCTTTCCAATCTCGCTTGGTTCATCTATTCCCAAGGCCCGCAGCGTTCGCTCCCTCGTGCCAAAGATATTCATGACCAATGGGATTTCGGAAATGCTACCATCTGCAAGTTCAGGCTTTTCGAAAAGCACTGCGGGGCCTTGACTCTTGACCAGTTTGTCAGCGATGCAACCCGCTTCCAATTCAACCTTGACCGGCCTTGAGACACGCAACAACTCACCTCGACGTTCGAGGTCATCGAGCCACCGCGCCAAGGTCCTCCACGCCATGAGAGGGGCTCAGGTATTCAGGATATGAAACCGATGTTCCAGCATTACTCAGGTTTCAGACACACTCAAAGGATGATAGTTGGATTCATGTGTGTCCTGCTCTCCCCTTCATTCGGGTTCCACATGGCGAGTCAATGCGAGGTACTGGTCATAGGAGCGGGGCCAGGTGGTGGTTCTGCAGCACTCCATGCGGCAAGGAATGGGCAGGAAGTCATTTTGATCGAGGAACATTCTGAGATCGGCACCCCGGTACACTGTGGAGAATGCCTCTCTGCATTGGCGGTGGAGAATCTGGAACTGGACATTCCGGAAGAAGTGGTGTCGCTGGAATGCAAAGGCATCAGAATCATCTTCCCCGATGGCACCGCTCGACTCTTATCAGAGCAAGGATACGTGCTTGAGAAGCACTTGTTTGAGCGTTGGCTAGTTGATGAAGCGGCTGCGGCTGGAGCAGAAATCCTCCTTTCTCACAAGGTCACTTCCTTGGAACGAGAATACAATTCGGAAAATCAATTCACTAATTGGGTAATTGAGGGCAAGGGTGAGTCCTTTCCAATAACTGCCAAGATCGTCATTGACGCTTCAGGAGTCTCTGGTGTTGCAGCTAAATTGCTGAACATGGATCAGGGCATCGAAGTGATTGCAGGTTTCCAGTATGAAATGGACGATGTGCCAAACGACGGATATCTTGATTTCTATCTATGGCCCAAGTATTCACCACATGGATATGTCTGGATGATACCTAAAGATGGAGGTCGAGCCAATGTAGGTCTGGTGACCGATGAGAAAAAAGGAGCAGTGAAATATCTTGATTCGTTCATTGAAGACACATATCTCAGTGAGCGGCCAAAGCAGAATCCACCATGGAGACAGGATGGTCGTAAAGTCCGTCCATTCGGCGGAACCATCCCGATCAGCGGGCCTAGACCTGCCACTTCTGCAGAGGGGTTGCTGTTGGTGGGAGACGCTGCAGGTTTCACCTCACCATTGTTTGAAGGTGGTTCACATCTAGCAATGAAATCTGGTATGTTTGCTGCACAAGTGGCTTTTTCAGCACTTTCAGAAAATAACCTTTCAGCGAGCAGATTGAGGGAATACGAGAATATCTGGAAAAAAGAATTTCCACCATACAACAAGATACTCAAAGGCAAGACTGCACTCTACAAATTGAGCGATGCTGAATTATCATTCATGGGACGGTGTCTTCCAAAGGAGATGTCTGGAATGGGTTCATTCACCAAACTCAGTGTCGGTTTGAAGATACTTTTCTTCAAGCCACTGTTACTTACTCGAAGAGTTATTTCAGTGCTGTTGTCATTCGGCTACAGTCGAGCAAGATACTACGGTTGGTAACAAGCAGATTATCAAGCCAATGCTGCACGCGAGGCTGGAGAAGTGTATGTGGGGAGCCTGCCTTCCAATCGCCTGTTTGGCCGCTCTTGCTCTAGCCTTCGATGTTCCTGAAAGAGTTGAACGGAAATGGTTGAGCAGACCATTGCATCTACTCGTCGCCCTTCCTTTTCTATTCATGGCCCTGCTGTTTCTCTCGGATTCCTACGCCTATCGATTGGTCTGGGAGCACGGAGGTGCGGAACTTCCTCTGCGCTACCGACTGGCCGCACTCTGGGAAGGGCGTGAAGGTCCGATATTGATGTGGGCCGCCACCATGGCCATCGTCGGCACGATGACTGATGGAGTGATGAAAGGAGAAAGCATGACTTGCAGAAGAAAAAGAATGGCTGCTTTCCATGGCTTCACCGTCTTCCTGTTGTTTCTGGCATTGAGCATGGGGGCTTTCGATGCCGCAGCTGCTCCTGATGCCCCACGCTCGCAGTTGAACGAATTGCTACAGACCAATCTGATGGTTATTCATCCACCGATAATATTTCTCTACTACTCACTATGTATTGCATTGAGCAGCATTGTGATCTCAACACTCTTCAGTAGCGACGTTGAGATGGATGATCTGCGACATCGCTTGCTTCCTGTGGCTCGACCAGCAATGCTGGTCGGCACACTAGGCGTCGGTCTGGGTGGATTGTGGGCGTACACTGTTCTAGACTGGGGTGGATATTGGGCATGGGATCCAGTGGAGACTGCAAGTCTGCTCCCTTGGTTGACACTCGTGGTACTGCTGCATCTCCCACAGAGGCCCGGCAAAACCGATGCACGTTGGTGGGCTTTGGCCGGAATCATGCCGGGAGCGCTGGCAATGATGTCGACTCTGGTCACCAGAGCGAATGGAGTCTGGGTCAGTCGACACGCATTCGTTGGCGATGGAAGTGGGACCATTCCGAGCGATGTATGGAATCGATTGATGCTGATCCGAGGAGATATCGATGTGGGAGTCGAGGTGGTAGGATATCTACTGCTCATCATTCTAGCCCTGTCCACCTGGGTTGCATGGTTGATCAGGCAAGAACTACGACATGAGAATGACGGACATGGATTACCTTGGAACTGGTCCATCCCCTGGATGGTCATTCCAGCCTCAGCCATCTTGGTGACTCTGATCCAACCCCTTGGGGAACAAGAAGTGGCTGACCTGTTCTGGGGTGGTGTATCTGGAATCTTCATCAGCATCGTTGGTTTTGCACCTTTGCTTTCGTTGATTGAATACAGGGACATCATTCTGAAACGCTTCAAGAATCCCATCAACAGCCTGATTCTGGTTGGTTCATTCGCTGCAGCGTTCCTCTCAGGAGACCTGATCATTGGAGCCTTGGCTATGCTGATGATTCTGCCTCTTGTCTGTAAGAAAGTGCCCCAGAGTTCAGGGGCATTACTGGTGATTCCTGTGTTGTTCTGGATATTTGCTGCATGGGCCCAGATCGTTGAGATCCAAGCAGCTGCAGTAGGCATGGGAGTGGTATTGCTACCGTGGTTGATACTATCGGAAGAAGGACGCAACGAACATGGGCCTCAGAATCTCGCACTGCTTGCACCTTCAACCGTAGGGGCGACATTCATCCTCCTGACATGGATGCTGTTGTTCGCGAGTATTGATGCGCCTAGATTTGAAAAAAATTCAAGTGAAGATTGGTCAGAAGAGCCATTACACAAACTAAATTTTCTTGAAAGAAGATTTTATTGGAATTCATTCAATTCTGCAATTGTTCATGTTGCATATGGATGGGTTTTTGGACATTTGAAAAAATACACAAAAAATGGAATTAAACTGGATATGGTACCTATTGACACAACCATTTTTCATCCTAGAGTTACTCCTATAAAAAAAGAGAAAAAAAAATTTACGTTTTTCAGCCCAATGAGAATGGAAAAATTTAAAGGAACTAATTTGTTATTTGACGCGTTAAAAAT
>CALCOQ010000256.1 GCA_937897005.1 uncultured euryarchaeote | reverse complement strand
CCATAGCCAGAGAAGGTAGGGGAATCGGTGTTGTGGCGGAACAGGTTGAACTCGGGGTTGAGAGAGCGAGGCAGTTGGCATTGGGACTTAGCGCTACCAAGATTTTGGCGTTTGGAGTGGACCCAGGACCGAGACCTGGACTTGCTTGGTACGCTGATTCCGTATTGATTGGAACTGCCCAACTGGAGAAGATCGATGATGTAGCCGATCATATCATTGCGATTGCGGGCGTACTTGAGCATGACAAATTGGTGGTCCGGATAGGGGATGGTGTTCCAACGATGCGAAACAGGATCATCAATTGCTGTCTGACAAGGAATCTTTCAGTACAGGTCGTCGATGAACGAAAGACATCCCAAGGAATCAGGCGACATGCTCACCATGCATCAGCCATCCGGATTGCTCGATTGAGTGGAAATCCTGTATTGAAACGAATGCCGGTCAATCCAACTGAGGGAGAATTACGCGAAGTTCAGCGGCGTAGTAGAAAACAGAGTGAAGGCAGACTCACTATTTCCAGTGATTTGGCAAAAGCCGTTGCAGTTGGCCGATTGTCAATGTTCGAGGCCATTGAAAGACAACGCTTGAAGAATCGACGCTAGAACCAAGCGACTTTCATCATCTGTTCTCAAATCTCTGTTACGATTCACAGCAGGTATGGAATCAGGATTGAGAACAACAGCATGAACAAGATTGCAAGGCTGCTGTAGGCTGTTGCTTTTCCCGCAGCATGTTCAATTTTCATCGGATGCCACCCTCCCCACAGTTTCACCCGTTCACCAAGACGACTGAGTTTCGATAATCCATCATGCACCATATCTCGGAACATATGTCCGCCATCGAAAGGAACCATGGGAATCAGATTGGTGAAGCCGAGAAGTATGTTCACCCACACCAACCAGAACATCAGATTGACCATGAATAGGAGTGTTTCAGTTCCGAGTGCTCCATCAGTACTCAGTTTCGCTTCTTCCAATGGATGGATGGAGACACCGCTGTATTCAAACGGGGTGATCAGTACTGTCAGCATATGGAATGGTGAATACAGAATTCTGGAGAAAACATTACCATTCCAATCCGGATCAAAGGGTCCTGCCAATCTATCGATCCCATTGGTCGCTTCACTCAGTCCCACCACGCCGAGAAATGCAGATTCAGGTTCGATACCTCCAGCTTCGAGTTCATCCTTGTTCCATCCCAATTCAACATAATGCTGATACTTGTTACTCAAGGTGACATTGAGCGTTTCTTGTTCTCCACTTTCTGCACGCTTGATGAGCATCGATACATTCTGCTCTGGAGAAAACGTAGCCATGACTTCAGAGAATGTTCTCAGAGAAGGAGTTGGAGTGCCGTTCATCGAGAGTATCGAGTCATATGGTTGCAAGCCCGCTTCATCTGCTCCTGATTCTGATACCATGGATTGCGGATGTACGCCTGCGACGGCAGGACTGAATTGAGTTGCTATCGCACCCAACAGAAGTAAGCACAAGAAGGCTGCAAAGATATTGGTTGCCGGACCAGCAGCGAACAGCCGCTGTCTTTCTCTGCTGGGTGCCTTCATCAGTTCGTCACCCTCCGGTTCTGCAAAAGCGCCCAGTGGAAGAGGACCGAGTAACAGTAGTCCAAATGAACGAACCCTCATTCCGTGAGCGCGTGCCTGTAATCCATGTCCATATTCATGAATGACCAGACTGATGATGAATGCCATTGCGCCCCATCCAAGAGGAATGACAGGGTTCAATCCAGGAATCGCCACCAATTCAGAAGCTTTGGGGGGTTCTTTGGGTGGTGAGATGATTGCAATGACGAAGGTGAGCAAGACCAGAATGAGGACAAGAAACATCGCCCCTCTGCAAACCCAGAGTGACAATTCACCATAGGCCCTCCACGCAGATTTGGGTCTGGCCAGATTATCAAGAATCTTCCTTCCTTTCTGGGTCCGAATCATCAGGATGAATCCCAGTGCTCTACCAGCATTCCAACGGTCCAAGGTTCCGTTTTTTTCCCAACGCTTCAGAAGTATGACCCAGACTATGAAGGCCAGAATGAGAACCCTTCCATCCAACCAAGGGATGTTCATCCAGTCATTGGCCATGTTTGGACCTCTGTGAGTGGATACTTGAAGGTGGCGATGCTTGTTTCATTGATGTCAGTAATCATCATCTTCCCAATCATCATCATCCCCATCATCATCTCCATCATCATCTCCATCATCATCCTCATAGCCGTCATCTTCGTAATAATCATCGTCAAGCAATGATGAACCTCGTTCCAATGCTGTACGTCGACTGATCGTCAATGCGGTCATCACGACAATGATGCCGACCCCGGCGAATATCCAACCCAGAGGTTGTTCTCTAACATTGTCAACCCATCCGAAATACGAGACATATACCACTTCAACACTGTGTTCAGCGCTGTTGTCATCTTCGTTCACCTCGATGACCACGTTCTCTGGGTCAACGACCGCTCTTATTCTGTCAATCCCGGCCTCTGACTCCCAAATCACGATCAGTTCAACAGATTGTCCTGCTTCGAGTGAGTTGATCGACTTGCTGTCAAATGGCTTATCCGAGTCACCAGCATAGAAAGCAACAGAGAACGGAGTACTTGCTTCACCACCATTGTTTGCTACAACAGATCCTGCAGATGAAATTGCCTCATATCCTACATAAAGATAATCACTGAAAACCTGCGAATAAATGTATCCCCAAAATATTCCTAAAATTAAAGAATATTTTATAAACTTTTTCATTTAATAGGCATTCCTAT
>CALCOQ010000255.1 GCA_937897005.1 uncultured euryarchaeote | reverse complement strand
TCATCCCACTCGCCCTTGTAATGAACGAATACCCATGCACTCATTGAATCGGTGTGCCCCTCATTGTTGGTCACCAAGAGTGAGATATGCGATTCACCAATCGGCAGGTCAGACAATTCAACGACATCTCCTGTCTCATCTTCATCATCATCTTCAACGCCATTTCCGTCGCTGTCAAAATCGATGTTCAAATCCCAGCTCCAGCTGGTGATGTAATGATTGGTGCTACCGGGGTCGCTCCCACTTCCATCTAGAGTCACACTTGTGGTCACTCTGGTCGTTCGATCTCCAGCATCCTTGTCCGGCTCACAGATGTATATCAAATAGAATTCGTCGCCTTGGACGGTTCCAGAAGGCGCTTCATCACCGTCACAATCGGAATCAGGATTCAAGGAACCGCTGTTTGCAACAGGTTTCACAGCATCTTTTGGAATGATGATGATTTCCTTACTCTTGCTATGTTCGCTGAATCCGTCGGTGACCGTCAGAATGACTTCGAATGTTCCAGGATTAGCATAGATGTTCAAAACTTTGTCTCCAGAGGCATCGATATCTCCATCTCCATTGAAGTCCCACCTATATGTTAGAGAACCATCATTTGGAATTGAGGCATTACCATTGAAGGAAACCTGAGTGGTTGTTGCTTGAATGGACGTTTTTGGTGTCCAATCAAATATTGCTTCAAGATTGGAATCAGGCTCTGCATCATCACTTTCAAAGATACATCCAGCCATCGATGATGCGATGAACAGCAGCGCCAGCAGAATCGTAGCAAGGCTGGAAACAGGCTTCATCACTATCTTCTCGGGAATCCGCCAGCCATCAAGGATTCGCTAAAAAGAGTAAGAATCAGTGAATCAGTGATGTCTTTTGACCAATACAAGGGCCGCTCCAAGAACGGAGATGAGCGTTAACACAGGGGAGATCCACGACAGTTCCATCTCCATAGGCTGTGCAATTCCAAGTACAGAAGACAAGCCAAGTTCAAGCTCATATAATTCGGCATCTCCTTCACAATCCATTTCAATTTCATCTCCTGTTGAAATCAGATTCAACGGCTCGTTGTCCGTATAATTGAAGGTACAATTTGAAGATCCATATTCGTCAGTGATCTGTAGTGTGGCATTTTGGGTTAAAATATTGGTCAAGGAGCCGATGTTGTGGTCTGTCACTAGAATATCTTCCATCTCTTCCTCATCATATACTTCTGAATAGAGTACGATATCAACCCCAGTCATTTCGAATGTTGTATTGTATTGTGTTTTCACGGAATAGTTACGATGGCTGTAGTTGCTCCAGATGCCTTCCTCCAGTTCCAGTGGCATCGGACTGTCATCTGCTCCAGACAACCAAGATGGTTCAGAGACTGCACCGTTATCCAACTTCATCAACAGACTCATTCCACTGGAATTAGATGCTTTGCCACCAATCAATTGGTCATCTTCATCAAAATACATCGAGATGGAAAGTTCTTCTCCATCTAATTCGTATTCCACATCGACTCTTACAGCCCTTTCCCCATCTTCGTCAGGAAAACGTTCAGCTTCCGAGAAGAATGAAATGCCTGAATCTTCACTGACCGCCTCAGCGATTTCATGATTCAGGAAACAGAATGGAATGGTCTCAGCGAACATCGCTTCATCATCTGCGAACAGTAGTGTCGCAGGTTCACCTCCCAATGAGTTGAATGTTGTAACACTCGCCTCCCCCATCATATTCACAGCCATTTCACTTTCACTCAACCAGACATCCATCTTCACGGGAAGTGGAAGAGATTCAGTTCTGATGGTCATATCGAGGTCAGCTCTTGCTGCAGTTTCACTGGCATACAATTTGGTTTTCATATCAACGCTGAAAGAGCCCAAGAGTTCGTCTTCAACCTCTGAGAGGCTTAAATCCACTTCACATGACCATGCCTTCACTTCTCCCCCCATCACTTCCTCCATCGTTGGTTGAGCAAGAGCGTGTTCAACGAATTGCTCTCTGCTGTAAGGGTCTGGATCGAGCATCGGGTCGATCACGAATTCATATGTTCCCCAACCAACGCCTGAAGTGAGAACGATTCCAATCAAGGCTATGGCGAACAATTTGCCTTTGCCCCCTCCACTCATTGCTGAACCATCTGGTGCCCACATTCCTGCAGCAGGGTCTCCAGCGATTCCACCGGTCATTGGATCGATTCCACCTTGTTGCATCATTGGCTGTCCTGACGCTGGCTGTCCCATCACTGGTTGCTCCATCGCTGGCTGTTGTGTAACCCCGACCTGTGTGTTGGCCATGTTTGCCACATCCTGCACTCCTGGGCCTTGATTTGGAACCCATTGATTTCCATCCCACATTAACTGACCATCAGGAGATAATTCACCGACCATGTATTTCGGATAGTGTGCAGTGCTTTGGTTCTTTACAATCTTGTCAAAATGAGAAAAGTGATGATTGACGATTACCTTTCATCAATTCATCAGCACTCCATCCAAAGGCCTCGCATACTCTTCCGAAGGCGGTTGCAAGTCTTTCAGCATAGAATACAGCATCATATTCTTCGATGCCTCCATCTTCTTCTGCTTCATTCCAAGGTTCCACCACCATAGGACGTTTTCTCGCATTCGTGACCACGAATCCAATCTTCATCCCTGGCGTGAAAGGAAGATTTCTTTCGATACGTTTGCCAGCAGCCTGAACCTGTGCCTGTCCATTCGGGTTAGCGTAATGTTTGCTGAAATCTATACTCCCGTCCTTTCTGAATTCTCCTTTGCACAGCTTGGAGATGACCAATTCTTCTGCTACTACCTCGGCATTCCTTACTTTCTCAATCTGTTCTCTTGCCAGTTTTATTGCAGCCTTTTCGTCTCCATCCAGAACCAATTCAAACATTCTCTGCATCCCTTTTGTCAATACTTCAAAGGAATCAGTCCTTTGAGTCTCATATCCTTTGATCATCAGGTCATCACTGGGCCAGACCACTCTCCCAACGTATCGTTTCTTGGCTCCATGTGAGAAGAATGCTGAAAGCCCGGTCTCGAATTCAAGTACCGCAGATTCTTCACTGAAACGTTCAGCAGTTTCTTCACCGAAGCGCAACATCTCCTCCATTGCTGCCGTCCATTTCTTTTCATCTTCACTTCCCTTTTCAGGAGGCGCGGTAGGGCTATCAGCATCTACTGGAATTCTGACGAAAATAGAGTCAGTATCTGAATATACCACGTGGTGTCCTTCATCTTCCAACCGCTGTATGATTCCCTTTATGTTGCGTCTCGCCCATGCTGTGATCGATGAACCTAGGTCTCGGTGAGTGAACCTGTAGAATCCAGAAGCGAAGACCCCGTAGAAAGAATTCATCATGATCTTGACAGCATATTGCATCTGGTCATGGAATGCAAACCCCGATGCATCACCATCAGCATTTGCCTGTTTCATCGCTGTTTTGTGCAGGTCTCTTTGTGACATCAGGTCCTGCAGGAGGAAAGGGACCAATCCTTCTCTCTCCTCTTTGTTGCGGAATCGTGCTCCGGTTGGAGATATGTGCACCAATTCACCTTCAGCAGGTTGTATGGGGTGAGATGGATCAATTCTGGTCGTGTGACAGATATTGTTGCCTATCATTATCGAGGGATACATCGATTTGAAATCAAGCACTGCGATCCATGGATGCATTCCAGCCTCCACATCATGGACGTATCCTCCAGTGATTTGACCTTCTTTCTTTGCAGCACTTCCGGTCATCGGTACAGCGACGTTTCTTGTTTCAGCCAATCTGATGACCAGACTGTCAAGCAATTGACTGGTAGTGCCATTGGCAGCAGTTTCGAATGGCACCTTGGCCACAGCGGCGATTGCTTCCTTACGTCTGGTCGCTTGGATCTTGCGCAGTATCTGTAGTGGTAAAGTCGAGTCTCGAGCACAGTACTCAAGAACCACTTCAGGTCTTGCAGCCCATTCTTCGTCCATCTTTGAAGCGTCAACATCCATTTTACGCAATTCTTCATCATCAGGAAACAATAGTTCTGAGACGAATTTCAGCGTTTCACGGCGCGGACGTAGGACACTGCGCGCCTGCCACCATGCATCCATCACCACCCTGCCCCCGAGGGTCCAGGCTCGAGTCGATGCGCGTTTTGGCAAGAGCCCCTGTCTATTACGATTGCATTCTTCTGAATTCGCGGGTACTCTCCCCCACCCAAATAACTTCATTTTCTTCTCAATATCTTTTGCACGACAGTGTGCATCCATCCTGTTGTTGATTCGAGGAAGGTCGAAATTATCGATATTGTATCCGGTGATGATATCTGGGTCGCGGTCTCGGACCAGTTGTGTCAATTCACGCATTATCGATTCTTCTTCACCAACGAATGTGTGGACCTCTTGCACCGGTTCATCCATATCCGGGGCCAATGTTTCCAGAGTAGCAGCTGCACAGAGGATGGAATCGTTCTCGATACTTGTCTCAAGGTCGAATGAGAACAGCACCCATGGAGCCTGGAAGGGTTCGATGGTGGTGATTCCATTCTTATCGGTTGAGATGATGATATCAACAGGGTATACGCCCGTTCCTCCTCTTTTTCTGATGGCATCTGCATCTCCAGGTTGTTCTACAGAATGCAGCAATTCACCTGAGATGTGAATGTGAGGCCCAATGTCCATATCGAGAAACAATCGATTTCCGAATGGGATGTCAGCACTGCTCAAAGTCCATCGTTCTTTCAATTTCTTTCTCAATCTATAAACCATGGATGGTTGTTCAATCGCAATCCGCCAATGTTTCTTTTCTCCAAGGTCGGTCCATTTGATGACGGGCTCTTGCACAACGACAACACCATCCATGTTCTTCACTGATTCAAGACGGTGTTCAATATCGTTGGGCAGATCATTCGCGTTCTTGCAGATTCCTGGTATAGATATCTCGATACTTGGTGTAAAGCCACTGATAAATGCAATGACTGAAAGCCCATTTCGGGAACGGCCACATATCTCTATTACTGTGCTTGGAGAATCAATATTCTGATGTTCGGGCCATCGCACACTCAGAATTGCGATATCACCGCTCCAATCAGCCATGTCCACCGAGTGATGTTGAGTGTCGATGAAACATGAACCTTGGCAATCGAGGCTCAATATTGGGGTCTGATGAAGTAGAAGCAAGCATTGAAAGCCCGAGGCTCATGGACAGTCGCAGTTGGCCTTTGGGCGGTTGCGTCATAGGGGGAGTCAGGATGGAAGGCGCGGCCGACATCGATTGGGATTCACTGACTTTTTCTTTGACTCAGACCGATTACATGTATGTCGCAGAATGCGAACTTGGACAGCCTTGGCATCCTGGTGAGATGAGAAGATATGGTAATCTTGAGATTGATCCGGCAGCAGGTGTTCTCAATTATGGACAGGGAATATTCGAGGGGATGAAAGCACACCGCACCGTCCAGAACAATGTGGTTCTGTTCAGACCGGATGAGAATGCCCGTCGTTTCCAGAGAGGAGCTGCACGTCTTGGAATGCCGCCAGTCCCAGAATCAATGTTCATCGATGCTGTTGAACAGGTGGTCGCGGCCAATTCTCATTTCATCCCACCATCAGGTAGAGGGGCATTGTATGTACGACCGGTACTTTGGGGGACTGGTCCGATAATGGGTGTTGCACCATCACCTTCCTACACCTTCTGCGTATTCGTGACCCCTGTTGGGCCCTATTTCAAGGGCGGATTGACGAGCATTGAATTAGTGATCTCTGATGAGTTCCATAGAGCAGCCCCCGGTGGCTCAGGCGGTGTCAAAGCAATAGGCAATTATGCTCCGGGGATGATGCCTTCCAAGAATGCAAAGAAGAATGGATATGCTGAGGTCATCTATCTTGATGCTGTTGAGCATTTGAATATTGAAGAGGTTGGTGCTGCCAATTTCTTCTGTGTCAAGGACAAGCATCTGTATACTCCAGAGTTGACAGGAACCATCCTGCCTGGAATCACCCGCGATTCAATCATTCAATTGGCCAGACATCGTGGATATGAAGTAACAGAGACCAAGGTCAGCGCGGAATTTGCCATGCAGTCTGATGAGGCATTCTGCTGCGGGACGGCAGCAGTCATCTCCCCGATAGGTTCCATCACCCATGAAGAGGAGAAGAAGGTCTACATGGATGGTAATGTGGCTCCGATAACAAGAGAACTGTATAATGCTTTGACTGGAGTACAGACCGAGTTGGCTCAAGACCCATTTGGATGGTTGCACAAAGTGCAACTCAATCTCCCATTGAACATGGTTTGATCAAATCATTTCACGTGCTGCCTCTACATCGTCAGCAGTGAAAGCGATGACTGCCTTGTCATCATCCTTGCTCATGATGTATATTGAATTGATATTGATGCCAGCATTACCCATTGTACGCGATAATGCTGCCAACGAACCAGGTTGGTGAGGCATTGTCACCAACAGTATTTCACTGACATGATACTCATGTCCAAGGCGGTCTAGAACTCCTGTGGTTCCTACTTCATCATCGGTGACCAGAGCAACAACTGCACCTGTGGCTGTCAATGCAGTGGCGGTCAGGAGGTTGATATTTTCTGCAGCCAATGCTTCGCACAAGTCAGCCATCTGGCCGGGTTTGTCTGGTAGTTTGATGCAATACTCTTGCATGAACCTCTGATGATGAGCACCTCTATCACAGTTGCGAGAGCAATATCTGGAAAGACGCATTCAGACGAGTGATTCTGAACAACCGTGTCTACGTGAGCAATTCTTACACTTTCCAGGTCTCTCATGATTCCGTGTCGCCCCTCCTTCACGCATCAATCGTTGAATTTCATGCACCGAGTCTATCAATGTCTGTTCAGATTCTTCGTCCCAATCAATTTGATGCAACTCATCCTTGCCATATCTCAGTACCCCATAAGGTGGACGAATTGAGGTGTTGGCATCAATCAATTTCAGATATGCCAATAATTGCATCTTATGCGATGCAAAAGGGCTCTTTGGAATCCTGCCAGTCTTCTGTTCAAGTGGAATGAAATCACCATCAACAACGATGATTTGGTCTGGTTTCCCTCGTAATCCGAGTTCTTCATCAATGAGAATCCCCGCATCTCCACCCTCATCACTGAACACAACTTCTGAACCATCTTTCAGTCCTGTCTCTCCAATGGAGTGATTTGCCACAACATCAGCCACCAGTGCCTGCTGTAACCTCCATGAGGAGAAAAGAGTCCAGAGCATTGCGACCATCAATAGAATGAACCCAGCCTGTTCTCGGTTCTTCACCCCCCACAAAGCTACTCCGTGGATTGTCAACACAATCGCTCCTAGCATCAAAGAAGCCTCGATTCGCCCTCCTTTGGTCCACCCTCCCTCGAAGTCAGGACCCTGAATGACACTCGTGATCGAATGTTCTTCAACCCAGACCTTGAGGCCCTTCTCCAGAGATTGTATTGGAGTGTCCCATCCGAACCATTCTCTCCATGGAACCAAGATCAATGTGATAGAAAGGGCCAGCCAGACTAACGCGAGTAACACCAGATATCTGGCGAGGTCAGTTGGGGGGAATGCACTTGTCAATGAAAAGAACGCCACAGCATCGATGGAATATGCGATGATGATACCGAACCACCAGGTCCAGATGGTTATTTGACGCCTCAAGTCTGAACGAGCATTTTGATACTCAAGCATCTGCTCATTGATTTCAGAATGTTTGGTGATACCTTCTTGCACACCTTCTCCTGAAGCATTCACGCCTTGACGAGACAAATGCCAGGACAATGGACAGTAGGTATGCCGTTCAACATCTGAAGCAGAAACGAACAGTACAGAACTCTTCTCTTCAGTTTGTGAATCGAGGAGAGGCTCCTGAGAAGATTGTTCAACCCCACTCACTGCAAGTTGCTCACTCATACGCCCCCCCCTTCGCGAAGGGGTGCATTGCACACCATTCAAGGTTATGTCGGCATTATGGTGGGGAGAATCATCACAAAGTTCGAAATCAGTACAATAACCCTGAATCCGTCAATTTTTCCATTTTTTACGCCCGCGTTGTTGCCTGCTCTTCTGGGCTCGGGCCGCGGCTTGTTTTGCAGCACCACTTGTCTTTCGCTGTGCCCTTGCTCGTTTATCCCCAGTTCGAGGTCCTCTCCTGTTTGCCTCCTCTTCTTCGTTCTGGCGTTGGACATTGAGTTCACGCCATTTGTGTCCAATTATCTGTAAAATTTCTTCTTTCTTTCCAGTTCCAAGGTCCGATTCAGCTGCAGTTCTGGAGACCCATAGCCTTCCTTCCTTGTCCCAGGGTCTCTTTGGATGAGAAATACTGTCCTCCCGTTTCATTTTCTTGACACCAGCTTGGCGTGCGGCCCATGCAAGACCTTCAAGGTCTGGTTTCTTGACAGAACAATCCACACCCACGCGACGACCATTTCTTCTCGAGGAACGAGAATTGAAGTATCCCGGCCAAAGAATGATGCGGTCAGGATTGTGTGCCATGTTTCTCACTCATCGGGTGGGGGCGGCTGCCTTGAAGGCCACGCCTGAGAACAACTGGTCTTCAAACCAGTAGAACGCCGTTGATGACACCATCATGACCGGGTCGACTGGTGATGCGCACATGGCCCATCTCTGTGTCGATGACTGCTCCTTTAGTGAGTACATTTCGCCTGACATAATTCGGATTTGCCGGACTCTCAACCACTGTTTTGATGGTGGTCATCTCGGTCTTCCCAGTCTTTGGGTTGCTGACACTCACTTTGTCTTCCATGAGTACTCTAACGAGAGTGTTTCCTCCAGTATTGCGATAGATCTTTCTCTTCGATTCGCCGATGAGAGCCAGTTGTTTTTCACTGCTGATTTCAGTACTTCTCTTTCCTCGAGCCTTGACCCTGCGGCCGCCGGTAGATTTTCTTCGCGAAACGCCATGCCACTGTGCCATGATGAACCCTCTGGGGATGCGCCGACTCAGCATCCCTATTTCAATTCTGAGGGTATGATGAAATCAACGGCCAAGCAACTTTTGAGGCGACCATCTGCATCGTTCAGCCTTGCAACAGCGACATCTCCATCCTTCAGCCAGTCCACACCTGCGGGAGTTCCAGTGAAGAGCAGGTCGCCTTTTTTCAATGGCGCCCACTCGTTCAAAGCCGACAATAATTCAAGTGGATTAGAGGTCATTTCTACAATTCCAGCCTTCATTCTATTCTGTTCATTGACCTTGAGTTCCAAAGTCCACCCATGTTTGAGACTGTGGATGTCATCTCCCTCCAACTCATACCAGTCTCCAATGATCGCCGACCTGCGGAATGCTTTGGAACGAGTCCAAGGCAACCCTTTCGCCTTCAGTCGCGATTGAGCAGGCCTGTTGGTTAGATCGATTCCGATACAAACTGCATCGACTGCAGAGGCCAATTTCTCATCATCTTCTCCTTGGTCAATATCTCGTCCGAGTCTGAGGACGAGTTCAACTTCATGCTGAATCGTTTCGTCATCAATGATATCTATACACTGTGGGTCATCAAGTGGAGAAGACAACAATGCAGCTTCTGGTTTGAGAAAGAATTGCGGTACTGTTAGACTACTTTCTCCCATTTCATCAGCATGAGAAGCATAGGTACGAATTGCACACCAAATCGTTGCCAGAAGAATTCCTCCATTCATTCATCTATCTGGGCTATTGTTTCCCAGACTTCTCGGATATGCGGGATGGTGATGGAACCCCCCACTATCAACGCGACATTCAGTGCGTCGAGCAATTCATCCTTCGACCATCCGCGTTCAAGACATTTTTCAGCATGATAGGTGATGCATTCCTGACAACGCAACACAGTCGATGCAACGAGTCCCAACAATTCCTTGGTTCTACCATCGAGAGCATCATCGCGGTAAGCGCCACTATCCAGAGCGAGGAATCTCTTGATACCTCGATGTTCTTCTGACATCAGCAGGTCCATTCTACGTTCACGGTTTTCATGGAATTCGTGGATATCCATACACCTTGGAGGCGGGCCGCGGATTTGAGTCATACCCCACTATGTCATCATTCCAATGGACATCCTCATCAATGGAATCCTTCAGGTAGGAACATGGGCAAGGATTGGGTTGTACGTAAACGTCGACCGGTGAGGCGTAAGCAGGTCGCCCCACTTCTCGCTGCATTGGAAGAATCTTTGGGTGTTGATTTGAATCTCGATGATGCATTTCTTGAGATTGCAGAATATGGCCCTTGGAGATTGATGATTGTGGACAAGGAACCGCATACGGTGGAGATTGAGAATCAAGATGGTGAGTTAGTGGCCTCCTTGACGCTCAGAGGATTATTGGCAAATACTCCTATGAGAGGATGGTTGGAGGTGGACAGAGGAGCCACACCATTCTTGATGAATGGGGCAGATTGTATGGCTGCAGGGATTCATGCTGCCCATGAGGAGATAGTGGAAGGCGACCTTGTTTGGATAAGAGACCAAGAGCATAAGCGCCCATTGGCACTTGGATGGGCCTGCTTGAGTGCTGAAGAAATGGTTGAGGCAACGAGCGGCAAGGCGGTGAAGACTTTGCATTGGATTGGAGACGAATTGTGGAACATGGAGTTTTGAAAATCCTATCAGCGTTTGATTGAAAACCCATGATGTTCCCCGGGTGTTCATGTCGAAGCCCGTCGTGGTGTTGCTCAGCACATTGTTGGTACTGTGTTTCAGCAGCACTGTGTCTGCCGCCGGAGGAGTTGATGTTGAACCGGAACTCGAATTTTCTCCAATCTCAAACATCAGTCATTCGAAAGAAGTTGCAGATGAATCGACGTGGAGTATTTCAATTTCTCTTGAAGAGTCCGCTGCAAATAATAACACCAGCGTTCGTATCCTCAAGCAGATGTGCACTAACGAAGGGGTGTGTTATGCACCAGAGTGGGTTGACGCGGAACCATCATTCGACAATCAAACATGGTCTACTTCTTGGGTCACGATCGATGACCATGCATATGTGAATTGGAGAGTTGCATTGGATTATGATGATGGAGAATCTGAAGAATATCCGCCAAGCGGATATGCCAAGGCTTGGAGTTCATGCTGGTATGATATCGATTCCGATGAGTGGGGGGGCAAGGATTGTCCTGATGGGCCATCGAATGATGAGAATGACGGATCTTCGAATGATGACGATGAATCCAGTTTTCTTCCAGCCATCAGTATGCTGGCTGGTGGAGCAATGATCATCGCAGCAGCAGTCGTGCCTCGTGATTCAAAGTGAAGCGTGTTCTGACAGTCGGTCCAACAACCTGCGGACTTCGATACCCCAAGCCGTGATCAATACGTTGGCAGATCTTCTGTCATCGGACAACATCCCATTCTCGAATCCCGGCATCGCTAGATCTGAAGGCACCAGTGGCAAGGAATTCTCTCCACTCACATCAAGGAGTACTCCGTCTTCGGCAACCTCAATTTTGAATTCTTCTGGAATATTGCCATCCATGTGTCTCATCATTGCATCATGGAGTTCTTGTGGGTCGGTAGCAATCAGAGAACCCTCGATATGCTCTCCTGATGCTTCTCCATAAGCTGAAAGGAATGGCAGGTCGACATCATTGTCATCAAGCAGGTCATCCAGACCGCGCCCTAGTTTTCTCGCCATTCATACCCCTCAGTCACTGGAACGTATATGAGACCAGCCAACCATTCCACCATCGCTGGCATCTGCTACGAATGAGAAGGTGTGGGACCAATCTCCTTCTTCCCAGGTCCTGACTCCATCAATCGTCACTCTGCCCGCATCATTAAGCGGCAGGAAATCAAGTGATGAGGGCAATTCAATACCTGTTGTTGCTACCAACACCCCGAGTCTCATGTCGCTCCTCCATTCACCGTTGATGGCAGCCATTCCTGTGGCGCCACTGAATTCTGGAAAGGTCTCACCATTCAACCATCTTGCAGTCTCCATCCAACCTAGAGATGGAGTCTCGGGAATGGCATCTCGGTTATGATCAGGTGCTTCCTCATCATATGCCCCTGAATCGATATATGTGCAATTTCCTTCACTTCCGCCAGTTCCGGAGACATCGAATTTCACCCATCCACTGGTGTCATCACTTGCCAACCAACTGAGATTCCATTCTGTCACTCCCTCATCTGAGCGATTATCGCGTGCTCTCCAGATGTATGCATCATAGTCTCGTAGAGCGACTTCAGCCTCGTTACCTCCGCTCGAGGCATTTCCAACACAACTGACAGCCATCTCAAGAGTGTGACTGCGTTTGCTGGATACATCGGGCATATGCCTGTCAAGATGCCAATCCAGCATCTCTGAAGACGGGGGCCTTGTGGAAGAGATATCCGGTTTGGAATCATACGAGTATCCTAGATCAACTAGATGTTCCCCGCGTTTGATGTTGGTCTTCTCTATCGTCATCTTCATCTCCAATCTTCCATCAGGCATCGCATAGTCGCCCAATATCTCTTGCAATGTCCCACAATCACTCGAATCTTCTCCAGTTATCAACAGGTCTGTGGATTGACTGATCGCCCAAGGAGAGGATGGTGTTGCAAGGATATGTATGGTTGCATGGCCTAAGCAATTATCCTCTAGATCCTTGTTCCTGAAGAGTATCTTCCATGCTGTCTCTTCGCCGAACTCTTCACTTCCAGTCACTTGCCAGGACCAGCCTGAAACATTTCCTGCTGCATTTTCATCAATCATCGTGTTCCCTAGCACTTCATGGATCTGTAATGGTGCAAAGGTCATCGAAGCACCAAGTCCAACCGAATCCAATGAATCCAAGAAACCGCTCAACCCGAAGGTTGTGAAGTCCCCCTGCAGATGCCCATCCGGGTGTGTCAACTCGTAGCCAAATTCAGAGCGAATACTTTTCTCACTGCTGAGCTCGACCCATTCTGTCCAATCAATTCCCATACGGGCATTGACGGAAGGCATCTCCAGACATCCAAGTTGACTTGATTTTTCACTTTGAGAAATCTGTACATCATCAAAATCATACAGTAACTCCTTTTCCATAGTCAGCCAGGAATATCCATTTTCTCCAACCTGACTGACTGAACCTAATCTGTCATCATTCATTTCTCCAGAGATATCAGCAGCACCTCCTTCAGTCACTGCAATACTACCACTGCCTGAGAATACCACATTCAATGCACACACGTCATCTTCTGAACCGAACCATTCGAAGACCTTGGAAGCGTAATCCTCGGTTGCCACGAGCCCTCCTCCCGTTACCGCGAATTCCATTCTATCTCCATGACGTAGAGGATCTGGAGTGAAGGGCTCAGCCTCAAGGCTGAACCACCACCATGCTCCCGCACCGAGAAGCACGAGAGTCAACACCAGAGCCCCACTCTTCTTCCAATCAAACACGGGCCCATCCGAAACGAATCTACTGCGGGCACTGGAGACGGTGGTGCGGTCCGCTGAATCTTCTCGAACCTTTTCCTTGACATCGGCAGTTATCACATCTGCTTCAATCACGTCATCATCAATCATTTCCGCTTCAAACACTTCTGCTTCGAGAACCTCTTCATCCTCTTCTGTCTCGGATTCTGCCTCAACAGCAACATCCTCATCGTCTTCAAGGAGTAACAATCCTTCTTCATCCTCAACGATGTCATCTTCTTCAAGAGTTTCTTCACTCAATGGTTGAAGTCCGATCTCTTCTCTACTCGCTCCATATTTCAACAACCGATTCACAAGTTCGGCCTTTCTTCCCGCTAGGGATAATTCCTTCTCCCTACATAGCGCCTTCAGGGCGGCAACGGTCAATGTCGAGTTGGCTGTCATCTTCTGACCTGTGATAATCAGGCGCCGCTGGGACCCTTTGAAGGCTCGCCCAATAAGAACAAGCAACAGGGGGGTTGGATAGCCGATTCACGAACTCAACCTGAGAATGGCACGTAAGTGCCATCTGATTGCTTGATGTAAGGTTGAGGATCAAAGGAGTTGTCATCCCTCAGGATGTAGTGGTATCCATCTCCAGATTCAATGTAGTTCAGTGTGCTCACCGGAGCGTAGGCAGGTGGCATCTGTTGTACTGGTGCTGGCTGCTGCGCTGGTGCTGGCTGCTGCGCTGGTTGAGCGGCATACGCACTCTCCATCGGCAGGTCTTCTGTTGGAGGACTCCCTGGGCCAGCAGTGATGATGGCTTGAGTAGTCTCCTCCATGACTTCCTCTTCAACACTCATCGAACCGCGATGAACCGAGGTCTTTTCTTTCAGTATCTTGCCTTTCCGTTGAGCACCGATGAATCCGAAAGTGGCCCAAAGCAATGCGATTCCACCCAGCCCACCACCTATCTCTCTCAAGCCGTAGACCGAAGCAGTGACTTCCAATGATCCCAAAGAATGGCCGACAGGGTGTTCGTATTCTACCACGAGGCAATATCCACCAGGGTCGAGTTTGAATTCCATTTCATAGCTCTTAGCAGGAATAGAATCAACATAGAGTCGGTGGGTGCTGTCAAATGATTCATTTTTTGCAATCGCGGTTTCAAATTCAATCAGTTCATTTGTGATAGTGTTGGTTCCACAGTGTGCTTCAATCACATGTACATGGAAGGTGCCTCCATCCTTTGGCACTACTTCAAGCACCAATCTCACATCAGTAGCATCTCTCCCATCAACCGGCATTCCGAACAGATATGGTAATTCTTGCTGCAATTCCCCTCCTGAAACATCGTCAGTCAATTCTGTTTCATCATCCCAAGGAGCAGGAACGGGCAGTGGAATCAATGCAAATGCGAACATCATCGCTGCAATTCCAAGATACATGAATACATTCCATCGTGCCTTCTTGACCGTGGAACGCAAATTCTCGATACCCATCTCTGAGCCTTGGTCGTCTTGATTCATGGCTGAACCTGGAGGAGGTCCTCCGGGGCCAGTCATCCCCGGGCGTGTACCTGGAGGAGGCCCTCCTGGCCCATCTGATGGTCCCCAAGCGGGCGGCATGGCCCCTCGGAGCACAGACTTCATCTTGAAAGGCACGTATAATCCAATCTCATGACTTTTCAAGACAAATGACAATATTGTTGGATTGATTTGAAATGGGAGGGGTGTACGGTTTACTTCGATGAGACTTGCAATATTGTCGCGCGGTCCGCGCCTTTACAGCACCCGGAGACTGGTTGAAGAAGCCAGAAAACGGAATTGTGATGTCGAAGTTCTTGACCCTTTGCAATTCTCGTTGATGATTGCTGAGGACAAGGTCCAGATTCTGCATAAAGGCAGGCATTTTTCGCATGATGTAGTGCTACCGCGAATCGGCCATTCAATCACTGATCATGGGGTTGCATTGATGCGACAGTTCGAGCAACTCGGAATATATACTGCAAATTCAAGTTCAGGAATCATTCAAAGCAGAGATAAACTTCGAGCCAGCCAATTACTGGCCAAGAACAAGATCGAGATTCCAAAGACCGCATATGTCAGAGATCTCAGGGATGTTGAGAATGCCATTGATGATGTAGGTGGACTACCAGTAGTGGTTAAAGTGACTCAAGGAACTCAAGGGCATGGTGTATTTCTTCGCCATACTTTCAGAGAGACAAAGAATCTGGTTGAAGCATTGTTGTTGACTGGAAAAGCAGTGTTGATCCAGGAATATATCGCTGAGAGCCACGGTACAGATGTTCGGGCATTGGTGGTGGGTGACACGGTTGTCGCCAGCATGAGACGCAGAAGTCGCGGCCGTGAATTTCGTTCTAATTTCCATCTCAATGGGGTAGTGGAGCCAATAGACCTGCCATTGGAATATGAGGAGGTTGCAAAACGCGCAGCCAGAGTATTGGGGTTGAAAGTCGCTGGAGTGGATTTACTCGAAGGCTCCGATGGCCCGCTTGTACTCGAAGTCAACTCCTCCCCAGGTCTAGAGGGTATTGAGAAAGCAAGTGGGGTGAATGTAGCGGCGAAAATCATTGAATTCATCATGGATGATCACGATTTTGCTGATATTGATATGGCCCAGTTGATGAGAACCCAGCCTGGACAAGGAGCGCTTTCCTTGCATCTACGCAACCATCTCCCACTCATTGGAAAGACGATTGAAGAGGTATTTCCATCCACCATGAAGGATGCCATTCCTGTGTTTGCTCTATCGAGAGATAATAAATTGGTATGGAATCCAGATCCACATACTCAATTGAGGTATGACGATGTGGTCATTTTCTATGGTCAGACCAAGATATTGAGAGCAGCGTTGAAAACAGTCACAAACAGCATTCAGTCCTCCAGAGCATTGGATACCAAGGACCAATTCGATTCAGTGGGTCTGGGTTGAAGAAGGATTCCAGATTTTCGATTGCCGGAGTCGGCATTCAACGAAGGCTTCTTGATGTGATACCCTTGGTGGGCAGTACCCCTCCGGGGGTAGGGATGCACTCGCTACGGCGATTGAAGGAGGCGTTAGTATGCGCGATAGGGGATTCAGAGGCCTTGATGAGAGGCGCCAGTCATTCTTGGATGCCGATAAGGATAACGGGGTATCGAAAGACCCCCCTCCCCCAAATCTACCACAGCGTTTGGCTCGAATATCTTCACTACCTTGGTTGGGATGTTGGCAACAACAACTTCAGACAGAAGGTAAGAGTGAGAACACCAGCAAATCGTATCTTATTGGGGTTCGACGTTTGATAGAGACTGCCTTACCAGGCGAGATCATCTTGTCTAGAGACCAGGCGGTTTCCCTCACTGTTGAGGAATTGCATATCCGAATCGCCACTCATACCGGTAGATTGGAACTTTGGCAGCAATCCCTGAATCAATTGAAACCGTCTACAGTACATGCCAGATTGGCTGCTGCGGGGCATTTATTGCGTTGGCTTGGCCATAGCATGCCAGACCACATCAGTCGTCCACACCGCGGTAAGAGGCTACCCCGCACATTGAACAGAAATGAACTGGAGATTGTTCTACGAACCGCAGCGAACTGGGAGAACCCAGTTGCCAACATCATCATCACCATCTTGTTGGATACTGGGATGCGAGTGAGTGAATTGTGTAATCTTGATGAATATGATATCGATGTTGAAGATTACAGTGCTCGCGTTGTTGGAGGTAAAGGTAACAAAGACAGAATGGTCCTGTTCACTGATAAGACGATCAGGGCGATCAATCTGTGGAATCCCTCAAGAGAAGATCGTAACAAACACGAGGATAGCGCATTACTTCTCAATAACAGGGGAGGTCGGCTGACACCACGTTCAATCCAGAAATTGATGAATGTACTGGGTAAGCAAGCAGGTCTACCTCGAGGGAGGCTGACTCCGCATGTGTTACGCCACAATTTCGCTACCGGATTACTAGAGAGGGGTGCGGATCTGGTTTCGATTCAGCGATTGCTGGGACATGCCAACATCTCAACCACCAGAGTGTATCTGGAGATTGGCGATCAGACCTTGCGGGAAGTCTACAGGAGAGCACAGACACTTCGAGATGCCCTTGAAGAGAAAAAGAAGGCACTTGAAGCCGATGAGAACCCCGTGGAAGAAGTTCCGATCATCGAGGCTGATTCAATCCCTCTTCCTGATGTGTTTGATTGATTTGTCTGGGCCTTGCCATTTTCTTGAGGGTGAGACTTGATTGCCGACGTGACCGGTGATAGGGCAGAACTTTCCGGTTCTACAGCGTGAACAATTCCCTTTTGGTGGAAGTTCAACGACCTTCCTTAAACGGCCGTACTTCCTTCTTGGCATACCTTTGCATTGAACCTACGGTCCATGAAGGATTCGTGCGCTTCAATTTGTTTTGTTTAGCTTCGCACGATCGATGATGTCTTGGACGCTGGGGCCCTTGAGTTTCGCCCGCTCATCAGGAGCCGATTTCTTGGCTGGAGTTTTCTTTGCTGCAGCCTTTTTCGGAGTTGCCTTCTTTCTTGCAGGACTTTTCTTTGCTGCAGCCTTTTTCGGAGTTGCCTTCTTTCTTACAGGACTCTTCTTGGCTGGAGTTTTCTTTGCTGCGGCCTTTTTTTGAGTTTCTTTCTTTTCTTTGGGAATTGCTGGAGTTGTAGTAGCAATCTTCTTTGCTCTAGCCGTAGCCGCGGCTTTCTTTGCATCGTTCTTCCTCTTCGCAACCGCTGCCGCTCTTTTCTTGGATGTTTCAGCCGCCTTCTTTGCCGCCGCCACCTTCTTCTTTTCGGCCGCCGCCTTCTTGGCAGCAGCATTCCTTCGTCTGGTTTCTGCCGCTTTCTTCGCTGTGGCCTTCCTCTTTCGAGCGGCTGCTTCTTCCGCTTTCTTCTTAGCAGCCGCATTCTTTTTGCGCGTCTCCGCTGCTTTCTTCGCTGCTGCAGACCTATTTGCTCCACCAGTCTTCTTTGCGGGAGATTTCTTCTTGGCCATCAACACACCGGAGGCGACGTGAAGGTTCGCGGATTTGAATATGGCCCTAAGAATCAAATTTTTAGGCACAAGCATGATGAATATCATCAGTGTCCTTAGGATGTGCCAGAGGACGAGACTCCACCTCCATCCACACTCGATGCAGTGAAGACTGTACTGTGGGCACAGGTCAGAAAGGCCAAAGATGAATTTGGAATAGAAATGAATGGAGAAACAGGCATTCTCCGTCCAGCCAACCATCCTTCAGCCAGTGGTTCGATCATCCTTGGAGATGTCATGGCAATGTTGATGCGAGTATTCGGCGCTCATGCTCCACCAAGGATCGTGGAGTTACCGGGTTTTGATGAACAGAGATGGAGAATTGAATTTGGGGACGAGGTTGTTTGGGTTGAAGTTGCGAGCAGGCCATACTGGGGTTTGGGATTGTTAGCATCGTCATTCCTCAATCAGATAATCATCAGGGGGCCATTAGAAAGGAGGTGTAGACTGGTTCTGGACCTTTGTTCTGCCATGGGGCGTCCATTGTGGGAGCCGATGAGAAGAAAGAAATGGGCAAGAGTAACAGGTATGGATACCAAGGCCCATTCAGAAGAATGGAATCGACATATGAATCAGTGCAGGACTGCATTGAGGCTTGAGATTGAGAAGAGAGAGAGCAGAATAGCTGAGATGAAGAAGAAACTGGTTGGTTTAGGCAAGGATGAATTTCCTGATTTCGATAGGCGTTCTGCTGCAGCAGCGATAGAGAGAGCATTGAGAGATGTAGACGTCTCCTCCAAAGCACTACATGAGGACAATGCCGCAGCATTAGAGAGAGCGTTTGCAAGAATCGACACTGCTCTCATCGAAGCAGATCCTGAGAAGGAAGTCAGGCATCAAGTCTTTGAGGAAGAGGATGAAGCGGTGATTTTTCATTCGGTCAGTGCTGAAGATGTTGAATTCGAGGAAGTCTTCGCCTCCGCTCCGGCTCTAGAGGAATTCGAGGACTCTGTGGCGGAAGTGGACGAATCTCTTCCACAGGAGACGGGTGCAGAAGCTGAGGACCTGTTGACGCTTGAGAAAGTGGGTTCTGAGGCTGAAATACCATATATTGACCTGACAACAGACGGAGAAGAGTAGTTGCCGGATTCCCGTCGCGTTGAAATAGGGATGGCATTTCGCCGGCACGCTGGTTGACCATGGCGGTGAAGAAAAGCAAGAAGAAGGATGGCAGTGGCATCCAACAAGCTGCTGGTCTGATTCGATATTTCGATGAGGAATCGGAGGATGCATGGCATTTCACCAAAGGTCAGATATATGCTGCATGTATCATTCTGTCAGCAGTTGTTTATCTTGCCAATCATGGCGTCCTTGAGTGGTTCTTCGGCATCTTTTGATGCGAAACACGACTTCATTCCTCTTCAGTACCTTCTGAAGGAATGACGAAGATTTCCATCACCCCACCGTCGAAACCCCAATGCATCTTACCCGGTGCTCTGAATTCGTAGTACTTGGTCGTGAACCCATCGCTCCATCTGTGATGGTCCTCATCAAACAATATCACTATCTTTTCACTCCCCCATCCTCGGAATGATTTCCAGCATCGGGCAGGTTGCCCGTCCACCGCGACATTCAATCCTTCCTCAGGTGAATATGGCAGCATTTCTTCTGTTAATGGAATCAATTCCTTAATCATCGAAGATGGAGAATCCTGCTTCCTATTGAACCCGTGGGTTCAGAGATTGGGTTCGATGAGGATGACTTCACCTTCACTTGCCATTTCCTTGGCTAATGCTAGAGCGGTATCGAAATCTGCAGTACACCCTAGGGGCTGAGCGTTACCGTCAGCATCTTGGATCATCAATCTATGAGATAGTGAGGCCAGTACGTCAGCACTCACCTGTTCCCAGATCCATTCTTCGTCTTCAACAGTGATCATCGCTGGCACTCTGACACGGGGACCTTCGTCCGCTTTACTTCTTCTTGCCCGTCCACCAATGTTCATCATCTGCGATATTCTTTGATGAAATCGCACCTTTTTCTCATCTGATATTCCTTCTCTGAAGGCTCTTCCCATCTTCCATCCCATCCTGGGAATACTGGATTCCCGAGCGACCATGCCATTCATTGCATTGATAATAGTTAGGGAATGATAGAAATCTTGAGGCGTATTGAACGACCTTTCTGAAATTGCCGTCAATCAACATGATTTGGCCATGCATGTACCAACATTCCCGGAATCAGGGTGCTGAACATCAATCCGGGGAGAACTGCAATCAATCCAATGCTATCGATGGCAAAAAGGACTAAACTGATGAAGATCAGGGTTTCAGTCACTAGAATTATCCATATCCATCTTTTCCTTCTTTCCGAGGAAAGTCGGACATCAGTCTCAAACAATGGTGGAATGATTGCAGTGAAAGACAATGCTGGAAGCAGTGTCAAGGCGAGAAAAGCCGAACGCGGCTCCCATAGTGCAAGAGCAGGAGCACCTAGCATAAGCATCATTGTCCAACCCCATATCTCAGCTCTTGGACGTTCATCAAATCCTATCAATGGCAGTAGCATCCCAACAGCTCCTATCAATATCAAGGGGGTTGCGAGTCTAGCCAACAGGGCGATTGCCCCCCATGAGGCATCAACTCCAGGGAGTCCTGCCAGCAAGCACCATCCACCGATCAGTATCCAGAAAAGGGAGTGACTGAATGTTGCCACAAGCCCCTTCCACCGATCGCTGCCTATTCTCGTTCTATGAACAGAGACAGCCGCTACCTGAAGTGCACAACTACCCAATACCAGGGTGATTGAGAAAGCCAACATGAAAGCCGTACGTGTTCCGTGTGTTGCATCTAGAATGAGGTCAGACATCGCCATTCCATCAGACATGGTATTCAGATCGACCATCGAGAAACCAAATAGAATAGCGACGATTGGCAGAGCCACGAACCATCCAGTTCCAGAATGAGGTCTGGAGATGGTTTCGGGCCACTTGGCGGGGCAAGTCACATCTGCGAGATGGAGAATGCCAAAACCAATCAGCCAACCAGCAAGCAATATTGTGGGAGCCATCAACATGACACTCCACAATGAGGGAGGAAAGGGAACTTCTTCCGGAGTGATGAAACCATCAGCAGATGGAAATGGGTCAGGAGGTAACAGTGCAAACAACAACATCACCCAGAATATTCCGAACAGAATGAGGACTCCATCATGCATACGGTGGCTATCTCCTGCAATATTCCCTCCTTCATCGAGAACTGTGGAAGTTACTGCAAGATGTAGTCCGAGTCCGAGCATCAGCAGCAAGGCCCATGATGTCCACCCAGACAAGGAGACCGCCAATCTGCTGAATAGAGACATTTCTGCATCCAGTCTGGCAATCACACGCTGATGACCGGTGTTGTAGCTGAGGTGAGCAATGATATCGAAGAGGAGCGCCAATCCGATGAAGACACCAGGTAACCACGGAAGAATCCGGTCAATCTTACCCCAGATGGGATGATGCTCATCATCAAATCGCATATGGATCATCGGCCAGAATGGAAGGAATGCCGCGCTCAGAAGAGAAAGGAAAGCGGGCCATTCTGGCGTCAACAGTCCGGTCGCCATGATGCGTGGGTGAAGTTTCAATTCATCAATAAGCCCCCTCCGTCACTTGCATAGACTCATTTGCGATGGCTTCGCCGTTGTGCCGTGGTCAGCATTGAAGAGGTCAAGGACAGTGCATTGGCAGTCTTGGCGATGGAAACAGGCCATTCCATGGAGGATTGGTTCACGTATACGACTCGCGAACTGCCGGAAACCGTCCGACTAAATCCATTGAGATCAGATGTTGAAAATACCAGAGCGATGCTTGAACAGATGGGTGCAGAACCGATATCTTGGTTTCCTGGTGGTTCAGCATATACCATGTCTTGGCCAAGAGGTTCGATCCCTGAGGAACATGAACAGTTGTATATCGCTCTTCATGAAACAGGAAGAACGACGCGCCAGGAAGCCGTTTCCATGTTACCAGTCATCTGCTTAGAACCAGAGCATGGAGAGAGGATACTCGATATATGCGCCGCACCCGGTTCCAAGACCACTCAGTTGAGTGAATCGATGCACGATACCGGCGTCTTGGTGGCCAATGACGTTTCATCTTCAAGGTTGAACACCCTGGTCAGCAATCGAGGAAGAATCGGCTTGTCGAATATCATTCTCACCCGTCATGATGGAAGGCACTTCCCTTCGGTACCCGATCCGGGTTTTGATGCCATATTGGTCGATGTTCCCTGTACTGGTAGTGCCACGATGCGTAAGAACAAGCATGTTTGGTGGAACTGGAAACCAGAATCAGCATCTGGATTGAACAGATTGCAGGTGGATATTCTAAAACGAGCCTGTGCCTTGTTACGCCCAGGTGGCCGGCTTGTCTATTCCACTTGTTCATTTGATCCGGTTGAGAATGAGGGAGTGGTGTATCAGATACTCAGTGAACTGGAATACATGGAATTGGAACCAATTGATTCAGAAACAATGTTTCCTGGCCTGACTTCAAGACAAGGAATCTCCAATTGGGAAAATGAAAAATTCAACTGGAGCGATGAAACCTTGAAGGGCACGGTCAGAGTTGCTCCTGAGGACAATGATAGTGGAGGATTCTTCCTTGCTAGACTCAAACATCGACTCCCCGATGAAGATACTGCCCGAGCGATGATACCGAAGATTCCCAGAGAGGAAATGAAGAATAATGATGCTCGAGATAGAGACCATCATCTTCCAGTTATTGCGAATTCGAGTGAGGTTTCAGAGATCAAGAACCGTTGGGGCATGTCTGAGAATGACTACTATTCGTGGTGGAGACGTGGAAAGAAATACTCGTTATCTTCAATCGATGCCAAAGAGTGGTTATGGGAACAACCTCGTACTGTGAAACGGAGAAGGATTTCACCAGGAAAACAATGGACACCTCTGAATGTCATCCATGCTGGTATCACCGCCTTCCAACCCGGTAAGGATGGAATCAGGCCGCGTTCTGAAGCAAGACCAATACTTGAACGACTGATCAGTAATACTGAATCTGTTGCAGATTCATTCATTCAACAGATTCTTGAGGAAGGTGAGGTTGACAACAAGAACAACGATTCCATGCAAGGATATGTCATCCTCAGTTCAGAGAACCACCCGGGTCTGCCAGTATGGGCAGGTGCTTATCTCACCTTGATGGTCAATGAGGCTGAGAGGAAGATATTGTTGGCTCAGGCTGTCCAAAGGGCAGAGGATTCATCGTGAGAAACGTTCTGCCGAGTTTGATGGACGGTATCCAGCGCTCTCACGTTTTGGTTCCAATCATCTTGTTGATGCTATTGATTCCAGTTGTTGATGCACAGGGAGAAGTCTCAGTGGATAGGTACATTCTAGCAAGCAAGAGTGTGGCCGATGATGGTGCTACGGCTCCCCTCATCGAATGGTTCTGTAATTCCGATATCAACCAATGCAACCAGTTTGAGGAGGATAATGCATTGAGCATGGATAAGGATGAGGGTATGGTATGGCTGTCTTGGCATCCAAGTATCAATTCCAATGACCCACTGTCCAATAGCGACTCTAACTTCAGGGCAGATGAATTGAGTGCACAGGTTCCAGCGATCAGGGTTGATTTCCAAAGGTTGGAAGGAATTGAAGATGGGCCTGCTTTCAATCCGGTACGTGCCGGCTTGGCTTTGAATGGAACCACTCCAGATGCAGGAGGTGTGGTAGCGGCTGAACTACCTCTTGAGGTCACTCTCATCGATATTGATGGAGACGATATAGTTGATGAGATAGATATTGAAAGTGATTTCAAGCCCTTGGTCAATCTCTCTTCTGATGTGATACTGAATATCGCATTGGTTGAATGGTATCCTGAAGTATGGAACGAGGGCGTTCGTCCACCACATGTGGTCAGGGAATGGACCGCTACTCAGGCTTTTTCCAAGAGGGCGGGAAATGTCACTCATCTGGTTTCAGGTTTCAGCTTTGAACATCTTGAGGCTGCTGGAATCAGGATAAATTCTGATGATTCCCAACGTTGGGGTCTGGTGGCGTTTCTTGCAGGTCACGCAGTGGCCGAAGGGGGTGCTGCAGGAGAGGCCCCTCCTCCATCGGAACCATCTGTGGTCCTCGCTATGACTGAAATGAATCTCCCAACGATGTGGGAAGGGACTTCTATGAATGAAGCCTTGCCCCGAATCGGCTTCCTGACATTCGCCATTATCTGTGTCATCATCATCATCCTCACAGAGAAACAGAGAGAGGGTGCGCTGCCAAGGATAACTGGCAGGCTTCTGAATGATGACCAGGACGGCGATTCTGAAGAATTACGATTGGTAGCGAGTCTTGATATCAGAATCGGTAAATATTCTGCCAGGATGGGAAAGGTGGAGATAAGTGATCCATGGAAGATGAAGAAGAGAGTGGACCTCAGTGAATTGAAAGCTGATTCCGAGCACTCTATACGATTGCAGATCAAAGGCATTCCTGAAGACATCGAAGAGCCTGTCGTCATTCGTTTCTCCCTTGAAGTTGAGACCTATGGTAATTGGGTCATGGATCTGAGTCTCATGGCGCCACGAGGATGATAATGAACGATATTGGTATTAGCGGCCAGATTTCAGCAATTCAGTTGGCAGGCGTTCGATTTCACTGACCAAGATTGTGCGAACGTTCAAGAGCCCACTTGGTCGGAATAGCAATTCCAAGCCGGAGGTGAATTGGAGATGGAGCTGGATGAGATTGATAAGAAGATGATACTTGAACTGCTGAAAGAGCCGAAGGCGAGCCTTAGAACTCTCGCTTCCGCCGTTGGCATTGCTCTTGGAACTGCCTCCAGTCGTTTGCGGTCATTACAGGAGAGAGGGGTTGTGCGTGGCTGGAGTGTTGACCTCGACCCCCACGCCATCGGTTGGGAGATGTGTGTCATCGTCGGTTTGAGGATTGAGAAAGGAAGGATGATGGATGTGCAACAGAGAATCGCTTCAGATCCAAGGGTATTTTCGGTCTACGATGTCACAGGTGATTTCGACAGCATCGCCATGGCGAGAATACGGAACAGAGAGGAATTGAATGACTTGACCAAGAAGGTTTTCTCTGTAGATGGGATAATTCGCTCTTTCACCCACGTGGTATTGAACACGGTGAAAGAGTCAACGGTTACTCCTCCATTCGAGTGACCGCTATTGTTGAACCATCATTCTGATTCTTTTGAAGGGTCCAATTCTTCCAGTAATGGTAGCAATTCTTCGGCCATGCTGTGCAGGTCCTCGACAACTCTGGTTTCCGGTTTCAGTACCCGCATCAATGTCTGACGTGTGTATTCATCAACACTGATGTCAAATGCTCTCAGCCTTCTGCGCAGGTCATTCTGTAACCTGCCTCCTGTACGGTCCCAATCCATCAGTAGAATGATTGATTCCTTCGCATCGATTGGATTCTTGTGTTGCAGACGTTGGGCGAACCATCCGGCCAATTTCTCCAGCGGCCAACCTCGATTGACCAACTCCAATTCACCTTCAAATGATAATGAGAGCAAGGCTGCCTTGTCCCTCTTTCCTTCGACCAGGATTGGGCATCCTGAACCACCGAGTTCTGCAGGTCGATTCCTCTTTCGTGCTTCGGCTAGAACTTCGGCAGCCATACGCTTGCGTTCTTCGCCATTGTTTCCGTTACTGAAATGGCTTTTTCGCCTCCTCTTACGCTTTTCATCGAGAGACAACTCATATCCCCTCAAGAATCTCTGTGAGCCGTTGATGAATCTCCTCAAGTCCACGGCCCGTGATGGAGACTGTTTTGCGTCTGGATGTTTGACCGTTGGTCAATTCCAACGAACTTACAGGAATATCTAGATTCTCTGACAACAGATCCAACACCGCATCATTCGCTTCACCGTCCTGAGGCAAGGCTCGTACTGCGACCTGTAATCTGTTGCGCCATTCATTCAGCCCAGTGATTCCTTCTCGCTTTGCTCCGGGTTGAACCTCAATATCCAACTTCACCATCCCTTGGCCAGAAGAGAGTGCTATCGAGGCATCAGCCATGGCCATCTTGATTCGTGTGAAGTACTTGTGGATGCCTCTTCTCAGCAATTTCTCAGCATGATTTTTTGGGTTGAAGATATTTCTCAATTCTCACCCCACCTCGTAGAGGTGATGAGCAAACGTTCATGAGCGGCTGTCGCTCGCCAGCGATTGGGAGTACTATGGCAACCGAGGAACTCGCCTGGAAGACTCTGTACAACCAATTCATGTTCTGGTCAATTATCGTGGGATTGATTGTTTTTGTTTGGATGATTTATTCAATTCTTAGATTCCGTCAGGGAATGGTGGATGAATCGACTCTGGAGAAACTCGAGCCGGGAACATTTCCAAAAGAGAGAGATAATCTTCGATTGGAGACCGCTTGGGTAGTTGTTCCATCGATTCTTGTAGCATGGCTCTGTGTATTGTCTTGGACATCCTTGTATGATGCATGGGGAAACCCCCCCAGTGACGAGGAAGCATTCATCGTCGAGGTCACAGCAACTCAATGGAACTGGGCATTCACCTACACTGAACCGATAGTCATCGAAGAAGTGGCCGATGGTCTTCCATATCCAATCCACTTGAGTGTCTCAGAAGGCACGATTCTGGTTTCAACCAGTACCATGGATGTCAATCTCACGGCAATATGGACCAATGGACCAGCCAATGGCCAATTCAATATCAGTTCAGGCTTAGCAACCCAGAACACCATCGTGGACCTGCACGAGATGTTTTCCTTGACCATCACTGATGAAGACGGCTTGCAAGTCTACTCCTACGTCAGGTATTCCGCCCAGACTGCAAGTTCTGGAGAGGTTTTCGTTCCTTGTGATAGAGACATCAAGATGACCATGACCAGTGAAAGGTTGGGTGAAGCTGATGCCGTTCTTCATGCATTGTTCTTACCTGAATGGGGGGTCAAGGAAGATATTGTCCCAACCATCGAAACGATGATTTATTTCCATCCATATGAAACTGGAACCTTTGATGTCGTCTGTGCAGAATATTGCGGAATGAGGCATGCATATATGACAGGACAAATCACTGTGGTGGCGAATCCAGACAGTAAATTGGAGTCCTGTGGCGGTGGTGCTTGATGCGTCGAAGAGCGATTCTCCTGTTGGCGATAATCGGTATCGCCCTGATAGCCACTCCTCAGTTCCAAGCGACACCAGGCGGCATTGGAAGCACTGCTGATGACAGTGGTTGTTTCTGCCATACCAAGGAGAGTGGAACCGAAGTATCCATTTCGGGGCTTCCAGATACTTTCAATGCAAGTGCAGTATACAATCTGACGATCACGGTTTCAAATTCCGATATCCCAGGTGCATCCGAGACTGCCAATATGGGTGGTTTCAGACTGTTGATCAATGGTGGAACCTTGGATTTCGATCAAACATTGGTCCAGGTGGTGGAAGGTGGATTGACACACACTGAACTTGGCAATGACCAACGTTCATGGGAAGTCTCATGGACTGCTCCCGCTGACGATAGCAAGGTTGCTGAATTCACCCTTTGGGGTAATGCAGTGAATGGAAATGCCAATGGCGTAACCGGTAATTCTGGTGATGGATACAACGGCGCAACATATCAGGTTGCAGGCCTCAATGCTGGACCGATTGAAGAAACCGTTGACGCCAAGCGAGCCATGGTCGTGCTGATGACCGCTATTCTTCTGGTCCTCACTCTCATGGGATTGGCAGCGATGTATGTGTTCTATTCACGTAATCCTGAAGGGTTCAACATGGGCAATTTCTGGGGTTGGTTGAAAGGCTGGTTGACGACTACCGACCACAAAGGAGTGGGGTTGCTCTATCTCAACTTTGGATTACTGTTCTTCTTGGTAGGAGGGCTATTGGCCTTGTTGTTCAGGTTGCAACTCGCTACGCCAATGAACGACTTCTTGACTGAAAAAGAATACAATTCGTACTTCACCATGCACGGGACAACGATGGTCTTCCTTGCGGCAATGCCAATGATAGCAGGCTTCGCCAACTACATCGTTCCACTTCAGATAGGTGCTCAGGACCTTGCATTCCCGCGTGTCAATGCACTGGGATTCTGGATGCTGCCATTCGCAGCATTCTTGTTGTATGCGGGTATCTTCAGTGGAGAGGCTGGAGATATCACCTGGGTCATGTATCCCCCATATGCAACTTCAACTGGAGGCGGGGACATGTCTTCCAATCCGGGTACTACTTTGTTTATTGCTGGAATGATAATGTTGGGTGCTTCATCGACCCTGTCTGGTGTCAACTTCATCACCACCTTCCTGACCATGCGCGGTCATGGGGTGAGTTGGATGAAGATGCCTCTGTTCTCTTGGAGTATCCTAATCTCGATGTTCATGCTCTTCCTATCTCTTCCAGCACTCATCATCGGGGTGGTCATGATGTTCCTCGACCGAACCATTGGCTCTGTCTTCTTTGCGACCAATATCGGAGATCCGGTTCTGTTCCAACACTTGTTCTGGTTCTTTGGTCATCCTGAAGTGTATGTGGTCGTTGTTCCTGCTTTTGGAGTGGTCTCTGAAGTGCTTGCCACCAGCGCCAGAAGGTCAATATTCGGCTACAAATCAATGGTTTACGCCATGGCGGGTATCGGCGTTGTTGGTTTCATCGTCTGGGGGCATCATATGTTGACCAGTGGAATGGATCCACAATTGAGGTTCTTGATGATGGCAGCCACCATGTTGGTGGCGATTCCAACTGGAATCAAGATTTTCAATTGGTTGGCGACTTTATGGGGGGGGGCCTTGGTGTTCAAGACCCATACTTTGTGGGCTTTAGGATTCCTGATCACTTTCACATTGGGAGGAATCTCTGGAATGTTCTTCCCAGTCGCTGGATTGGATATGTACTTCCATGACACATATTTCGTGGTCGCTCACTTCCATTATGTATTCGTTGGAGGAGTGGTGTTCGGTCTGTTTTCGGCATTCTATTACTGGTACCCGAAATGGACCGGCCGTAAGATGAATGAGAAACTTGGACTGATACATTTCTTGACTTCTTTCATCTCTTATAATGCCACTTTCTGGCCAATGCACAATCTTGGCATCATGGGGATGCCTCGGAGGACTCATTCGTATACGATTGAATCCGGATATGGAGAATTGAATTCTTCAATCACGATTTGGGCATTCGTCTTCGGTTTGTCACAATTGATCATGGTTTGGAACATGATTTACAGCCAGAAGCGTGGAGATCCCGCTGGACCAGACCCTTGGGGTGGATGGTCACTTGAATGGTCTACGACTTCACCTCCACCAACTCCATCATTTGCAGAGATTCCTATCCAGAAGGATGCCAACACAGAGGCTCATCGGGATGGAGCATTCATCAGGGGCGTGAAGAAAATGTGGATGATCGGTGAAAAGGAGGCGAAAGAATGAGCGCCAATTCACATCAAGAAAGCCCATGGATGGGTAGTGTCGGCCTTGGCCTGTTGCTTCTTGGCGTAGCGGGTGGGGTTCTTACACTTTCATTCATCGGGTATTCAGTTACTCATTCACATGCTATCTGGACCGGAGGTCGTGTAGCAACCATTCTCATTGGACTCTATGGAATGATGGGAGTGATAGCAGGTCTGGTCAACAGTTCAGTCGAAGCAGGAGGTGGCGATGATCATGGATCTGATGACCACGGCCATGATGCATACGGCCACCACGGCTCATTCTCACCTATCATCATCGGTGTTGGAACGATGTTGTTCCTCTATGGTTTCGTGGAGTCGTACACTATTCTTGGATTCGGATTGTTGGTCATCTTCCTCGGTGCTTTCAACTGGTGGAGAGAGGATTATCCCAATGATGGAAAGGACGAGATGAAATCCCTTGGCCAACCATACAAGGGTCAGGATGTGCGCAAGGTCGGACTGTGGGTTTTCCTGATGTCAGAAGTGTTGATCTTCGGTTCATTCTTCAGTTCGTATCTACGGATGCGTATGGGGTGGTCGACCCACTGGAATGAAGAATGTAATTCAATGCTTGAATCTGGAAGCGCCCTCCCCACATGTTCTGAGAATTATGTCATAGTCGCATCGGAATACGTGACTCATAGTTTCATGACTTTATTACCTGGAGCGATCAACACATTTGCTCTGATTCTCTCTTCCTACACCGTTGTGCTTGCCCTGAAGTCAGCCAAGGCGCAGGAGTTCATCCCTTCAAAGAACAAGTGGATCCGCATGTGGATGCCAGACCGACGTCGAGCAGTTCGAAACAATCTGCTGGCAACACTGGCTCTTGGGACTCTTTTCCTGATTTTCAAACTCATTGAATGGGAGCACCTCATCTATGGCGAAGACTTCACTGTCAAATCCAGCCTGGCTGGTTCCATCTTCTATGTTTCAACAGGGGCACACGGTTTCCACGTATTCGTTGGTTTGATTTTCCTCTGCTTCTTCTGTTTCAAGGCCCACAATGATGGCTGGCAACCTGAAAACTCACAGAGCATAGAGTACTTTGGCCTGTACTGGCACTTCGTTGACTTGGCTTGGGTTGCTATATTCCCCGCGTTTTATCTGTATTGAGGAGGTGTTTGAATGGGAGAACATGCAGCAACTGGACTGGAAAAGTGGCTAATGGACAAGACTGGCAAAGATATCTATTTCTGGAATTTCATCGCTCTGATGGTATTGACCGTCATCGAAGTAGCCGCGGTTTACATTGATTGGGTAAAAGTCTTTGATACTACATTGGAGAATGCAAAGCTGTTGACCTGGGCGATTCTCATTGGAGTTGGATTGATCAAGGTTTACGGAATTGCAGGCTTTTTCATGCATTTGAAAGGCGACCCTTTCATTTACACCAAGACTGCAGTCTTCCCACTGTTCTTCGTGATGCTGATGTTGTATGGCATTGGCCTTTCCAATCCTGGGGGAGTTGATGAACTACCAAGTTGGTGTCTTCCTCCATGGCTCAAGTAAGAGCAACATATCAGGGTAATTTTCATATCGAAGGCCTTGGAGTAGGTGGCAAGATGTTGCTTGTTCGTGGCCTTCTGATCGGTTTGATGTTGGTGTTTGCCAGTATGGCTGGATGTCTGGAAGGTTCTCCATCCGAAGATATCCATGGTGAGCACTACAACGGGACTCCATTGGCCAATGGCAATGCTGGTGATTTCACCCTCATCGATCAAGATGGAGAGAATTTCACTCTTTCCAGTCTGGAAGGAGACCTTGTGGTGGTCAGTTTTATTTTTACTCGATGTACGGACACCTGCCCTTTGATCACTTCAAAATTGAGGCAGGTTGAGACAGACCTTGGCGACAAGATGGAGAATGATGTGCACTTCGTCTCAGTGACTTTGGACCCTGAGTATGATACTCAGGAACGGATGTCTGAATATGCAGATATTCACATGGTCGATTGGCCACACCTTTCCGGCACTAGAGAAGACTTGGAGCAGGTATGGTCTAATTTCGGTATTCTTGTTGACAGGACATTCATTGAATCACATACCGAAGTCAGCATGAATCATGTTTCGATACTTTATCCAGATAATTCCACAGAGTTGCATGGAGTGATGGCTGATATGATGGCTGAGAACTCCACGGGATGGAATCTGACGACCATGGCATTGAATACAAGCAATGTTTCACTCAATTATTCGTATCATGAGGAATGGGGGCACAGCGTTGAAGGAATCAATGGGAGCGATGTTCCAGATGACTATTCTTGGTGGTGGAAGCTGTATATTTGGAATATGAGCAATACTGTCTGGGAAGAATCTTCGGTCGGTATTGATTCTCTTGAGGTGAATGAAATGACACATATCGCTTGGGCAGCCAATATTTCGGATATCTCTGCACTTCCTGACCCAACTTCTGCACTGGCGCATTCTCATAGTCACGAGACTGATGATAATGAAACGGATTCAAATCAATCGGAAGACTCTCATTCCCATGAGGAAGAGACAGGTCATGAAGAGGTGGAGATAGTCAATTACACCGTTGGGCACAATACAATCACATTCATTCTTGATGAAGAATTAGACAGACGCATCGCTTTTCTCGGTGATGAATGGCCTGCAGAGAATCTAGTGGGCGATGTCAACACTCTGCTGACAGAAGATGGAGATCATGAAGATGACCATTCAACCCCTGCTGCAGGGATTTTTCTCTCTCTGGTCACCATGATTTTGGCCGCCATAGCGCTTCAGAATAGGCGAGAATGAGCGCGGAGAGGGAGATTTGAACTCCCGCGGCGTACACCACCGGATTTCAAATCCGGCGCAATACCAGGCTATGCGATCTCCGCAATGGCACTGCGAGCCCCTGACCGGTCTTCAATACGCAGGTTAACAGGGCTCTTTTGAGAAGTGAAGCAAACGATTGTTTTTCAAATCAGGCCGCGCCTCGGGCAACTAATGCGGACCCGCCGAGTGGTAATTGCGGTCATGTTGGTCATGCTGTTCGCACCGTTATCTGGTTGTGTTGGCTCCAACATGCCAGAATGGGGCGATGAATCAGGGGAAATCACGGTGAAAGTGAACGATTCACAGGTCACCATTGATTCTAGATTGACGGAAGGTGGTACTTTACATTCGATGACAGCGACCAAGACGGGTTGCGGTAATGATAGTGAGGCCTTTGTCGTCGAAGGATGGTTGTCCCAATTCCATCACTATTCATGGAGTGCGGATGAGGCCGGGGACGATGATGACCTTTTGATGGGTGTCACTACTGTAGCCATCATCGAATTGATGTCTTTTGATATGGCTCTGGGGATATTACCTGCTAATGCATTGAGGGTTGATGTCAAGGATTTCGGCGACCCTGTTACCGGTGGTAAGGCCAATCCTTTGGCCCCGAGAACATTGGGTGAACCGAAATTAGACAAGAACACAGGATACATGACACTAGGATTGATTCCTGCGAATGAGAATATTCTCTTTGGATTGAATGCATTCGATTGGCATACTCCAGTAAGGATGACGGGTTATTTCCTTACCAAAGAGGAGAACAGCTCTCTCGGAAACGCATTGAAAATTGGAGGAAAGGTGCCTGAGGATATCCAATGTCGATTGTCAAAGGGACCTGGAGGTGAAGTCTTCCTTGTTGAGAAGATTCAGTTAGGTGAAGATATGATCATCTCCATGTCTGGTGAAAGTTCGGATGAATGGGTCAATGGAGATGTTCCAATAATAGGTCGATGGATGTACATGATCTCATTGATGGCTATTGGTGGCGGTGGCGCCTTTGTTCTGTTTGGTGTCTCAACAGCAATGCAGCGCAAGAGCGCTGCTTCTGCCGCTTCGATGTTGCTTGGTGAAGAGCGTGTTTCCAAGGCTAAAGGTATCAAGAAAGAAATCAAGGATGCGCGAGAAGATGGACTTGAGATAACCAAGTCAAAGCGCAGCAAGGGTGGCAGCCGCCCGACTTCGAAGGTTGCGGAGGAGGATATCAAGGGATTCAGCCTTGACAATATTCTCGAATCAGGCCCGAGCATTTCTTCCAGTACGGTTGAGATGAGCGGTGGTTCAGTTCTGGTGACCGATGAAGCGATTGATATGGATGAGAAACTCGAGGATATTCAAGCCTCTTCGGGTCTGGTTGACAGTATCGTTGGTGGTCAACAACCTGCGGCAAGGGCTCCACCGGGCGGTGGTGGTGGAAGGAGAGAACAGGCGGCTCCTCCAGTCAGAGAAAGTTCCTCTCCACCAAGGCGTGAAAGAACACCTCCGCGAAGTGAGCAACAAGCACGTTCACGAGGGCCTCCACAGAAAAAGCGACAGGCACGTCAAGAAAGTGGTGGACAACAACAACCACAAGAAGCGCCGAAAAGGAGAAAGCCTTCGGTGTCAGATGATGATGACTTCTCTGACTTCTCGTTTTGATCATTCCCAAGCTACGACCTGAGCTCCTCTAACCCTCAATTGTTGGGGATGGAATTCCAAGGTCGCTGGAGTTTGAATGCATGGCTCTCCATCTGCTTGGATATACAGTATTGGAGAATGAGGTCCATCGCTCACTTCACCATCGCTATCGAGCGCCTTGATCTGTAGCCTCTTTGCATTTCTGTATTCGATGTTGAATCTTCCAATATGAGTCCCTTTACGCAGTGGCCCCATCAGTCGAATCATCTTCAATTTTGATAGATTGAATCCGATTATCAAGTGTCCATGGGGATTTGTAGGGTTGGCACCTGGACAAACGCGATAGCCACCACCAAAAGTCTCACTCATGGTGAAAGCCATGACCGAAAGGTCTCCCTTCATCGGTTCCTCATCGTCAATCTTGACCCAAGCCATCTTCTTCTTCCATCGCAGCACCTCGGTCAAACCGAGATAGGTATATTTCAGACTGCCACGAATCCACTTGCCGCGCGTGAGTTTCGCTCGGCTGGTCATCGAGGTCACTCCACCATCAGATTCGAGGAATACCCATCTTACCACTTTTCCCTCTTCTTCCACTGGACCATCGCATTCACGTGCTTCGGGAGCAGGATATCCCTTCACAGAAGGGGCAGGCAGCCCTTCTAATCTCAAAGCACCGACATCTCGGTCAACACCATGGGTCAGTGTTTCAATCGATAGATCCAGCTTCTTTCTGTGTAGGCCATGCGCCATCGCCATATCGTTGCCAGAACCTGTGGGAATGATTCCCAAAATGAATTCACTTCCCCTCAGGGCACTTGCCACTTCGTGAACCGTCCCATCACCACCAACGGCAACCAGCAGTGGCTTTTCGTTCAGTTCTTCGAATTCCTGTCGTAGTCTCCATGCGATTTCCGTTGCGTGTCCGACTCTTTCGGTGATGTGGGCTGTTACATCCCAGCCCCCGGACTCCAACCGTGAAAGGATGGTCGGCCAACGTTTGCCAGTACTGCCATCACGCCCTACGGGATTGATGATGCAGTGCATTACACCCATACAATGTGCAGGAGGCGGTCGAGTCTTGAATGAGTCGATGTCCTCTTCAGGGGCGGGCCGCTCGGAGAGGTGAATCTCATGTCGTGGTCTTCCGAGGAGATGTCGTTCATGGCTCATGCCATCAAGGTCGCAGAGCGAGGTAGAGGCAAAGTACGCCCCAATCCCCTCGTTGGATGTGTCTTGGTCAAGAATGGAAAGGTCATAGCCGAAGGATGGCATGATCATCTAGGAGGGCTACATGCTGAACAGATGGCTATACACGATGCTGAGGAAAAGGGCCATTCTCCAAATGGGAGTACTGCATATGTCACCCTTGAGCCCTGCAATCACCACGGTAGAACACCTCCTTGCACGGAATCTTTGATGTGGGCGGGTATCAAGGAAGTGGTCATCGCTCATCGCGATCCTAATCCAACAGTTCGTGGGAATGGAATCAATGTTCTGGAAAACGAAGGAATTGTTGTGAGAGAGGGATTGTTACTGGACGAAGCAGCCTTTCAGATGCAACCCTTCTTGCACTGGTGTGAGAATCTGCGTCCGTTGGTGACGCTCAAGGTAGCGATGGATTTTGATGGAAATGTGGATGACCTTGCTGCTGACTCCAAACGTTTCACTTCTGTCGAATCACTTGATGCAGTACATCATCTGAGGAAAGAGGTAGATGCCATCATCATTGGAGTTGAGACGGTACAGCGGGATGATCCCGCTTTGACGATTCGTAGAATTGAGAGTGAAAAACAGCCACTCAGAGTGGTGATGGACCGAACTCTACGCATTCCACATGATTGCAGATTACTCAATGATGAGCACGAAACACTTGTTCTTCATTCTCAGGAGAACGAGGTTGATTGGTCGAAAAGAATGGCCCCGGATGAAGATGGCTTCATCTCACCAGAAGCGGTATTGAGAATGTTAGGAGACCAGGGTTTCCAAGAAGTATTGCTTGAGGGTGGACCAAGCACTGCTAAGCATTTCCTTGGAGCGGGGCTGGTGGACCGAGCAGTGTTGATCAGTACCGACCATCGATTCAAACAGGGAGTCCCGCTTGGAATTTCAAATGAGGATCTGAGAGCGAATGACCTGGAGGTTGTCAATGAATTTGATTGGGGTGGAGACGTGGTGCGTTGTTGGAGCAGGAAAGGTCTGGGCTGGCCCACACCTTCATGGCCGTCCCCATCATGAATCAAAGAAGACTTGGATATTCTACTCAATCAACCATCTCTCATCAACTCACAGATTATATCATATCACTTCTAGAACCAATTGTGTCTTCCTTTGTAGAGTACTTCAGTACCTACCCATCAGTACAGAGGGGGCCCCATTCAATGTTTGACCCACTCACCAGTGCCTGCATCTCGCCAATACCATTCTCCACTGCCAGCAGGATGTTCCACCCATTCATAGCCATCCCTCCACTCACCACTCGCATCAGCAGGTGGTGCAGAAGAATCGAGGGGGAATGTTTCCACGGTTGATGGGGAGATGGGTACTTCTTCAGTGAAGTCGTCCTCTTGGGACAGCTGGACCTCTTCGTGCGTACTCTCTGGTTTTGCCCGACTGAGCCGAGCAATCAACGCCATGACTGCCAACCCTGCAAGGTTGCAGTAAGCGAAGAGTGTCGGTGGCATCGTCGAGAGGTTCCTTCGCCAATCAGTGGTGTTTTCGGGATTATCTCCAAACAAGGTTTGGACGATGCTCCACTCCATCCACACGCATGCCAGCAGAACAACGAGCATGATCGTGCTACTGCCAAGCAGTGCCTTCTTTGAGAATCCCAATCCGATGAAGGTGAGAATCGAACAGATGAAAGTCACAAGCGCGAGGACGATAACCAATGACAGCAGGGTCGAGAGGGTCCCTATCGAATCCCGAATCGGCGCGAGGGAGTCTTCACTCAAGTCGAGGCTCGATATCTCGAACCTATGCCAGAGTGAGACCGCTGCAATGACAAGTGACATCAGGAAGCCGATGAGACCCATCAGAATTCGGGAGCCCAGCCCACTCTTCTGAGAATTCTGTGCCACCTTTTCCAAGTCTTCGGAGTCATCCTCTCTCTTCTTGGACAATCTCATACCGGCTAGAATCATCAAGACCACCGCGACCACGGCGACGGTGCCCATGGCGGCCAACGGCGCTATGTTGGAGAGGAATCCGTCGCCTTCTTCCTCAACCTCATCAGCGACTGTGATTACGAGTGAATCAGTGGCTGTATGGCCATCATCATCGGTGACCTTCAGTACTGCTGTGTAGGTTCCTTCATTGTTGTAGATGTAAGTGGTCAGTCCGTTCTCGGTCGATGACCAGTCGTAAACCCCGTTGCCATCGAAATCCCACTCGTACTTTGCGATGCTACCGTCCTCATCGATTCCCTGCCCGTTGAACTGGATTGGCACTTCGGTGGTCGTTGAGACATTATCCCCGGCAATCGATATCGGCACTGCGTAGACCCAGAGTGAAATTCCCGGAACAGAACCGTTTTCACCGCTTCCCTGAGGGCTGCTCCACGCCCCGTCGTTGTCCTGCACTAGGAACGTGATGGCGTGATGCCCAAGCGAGAGGTTGCCGGTGAGGCTGAAATCCTCCTCCGTACTCAGTTCCCCGTCAATCGATGATTCCCACCGGTAGGCCACGATGCTACCGTCGCTGTCTGAGGCGGTGCCGCTGAAGAACACGGTTGTTCCATTTTCAGCCGACGAGGGT
>CALCOQ010000254.1 GCA_937897005.1 uncultured euryarchaeote | reverse complement strand
TGGCCTGGATTCATGCCTACCATGAGGGTCTTGGCACCAAGGCCGGCGAATCTGCGAATGTATTCTGAGTGTGGTTCCCAAGCATATTCCAAAGGGTTGTAAAAGAGGCCAATCTTGTTTGAAGAGGGAAATGTACGTTCGGCGATTTCACGTACATCACGAGACAGACTGGCAGCGGCGTCGAGAACTGTCTGCATCACCTATGCGAGGGGGTATCGGTTCATGAGTTCAAACCCAAGAACATCAGAAGATGAGGTGAGCAAATTCAGGTATTTCAGCACCGTCAAATGCCTCTGAGATGTCATTGAAGGCTGGTACATCTGGATTCTTTCTCAATCTCTTCGCCTTTTCGGACACTATTCTCCAAGCGGTCTTCTCACCGATGCCCGGAACTGCTTGCAGTTGCGCCTGTGAAGCGCTGTTGATGTCGAGTCCAGTCTCAACTCCGGTGATGCTTCTCTTGCCATGCGATGTGACCACGATGTCAGACTCGCTTTCCAGTGGAATGTGATATGATGCTCCGATGAGAATTGGGTATGCACCGATCTGGCGTCCAAAGGTGACGCCACTGCTGCCACGGATATCTTCTGAGAGATGTTGTGATGAAAGGTTGGAGGGGAGTCGAATACGATTGTCGTGGCTCTCCCAGCGGACTCGTTTCAAGACATGGCCGAGCGGGAACATCTCCTCGAGGAGTGGAGCATCGACCTCATCCCTGACCCATTCCTTGAATTCCCTGAATGGAGCCTCTTGAACCTCTTGGAAACCTTCACCTTCCACCTGTCTGATGTTGATTCGACGCAGCCATAGTTCCTCATCCTTCAACTGTTGGAGCAATTCCTTGTTGTGCACATATGAAGCGTCGCTTTCGCCGTTGAGTCCAGCAATGAAATTCAGCCCTGGCAACAGTCTCGGCAATCCTCTCTCACCTCGCTCCTTGCCATGCTTGTTGATCAGTCGAATCGCGGTCTTGAGTTGTTCAGGATCACAGTTCAACCAGTTCTCCTGATGGACCGTGGGGTCTGCACTCTCCAAGCCGAAGGAGAGTACTGCACCATCCGAGAGAGTTTCACAGAGCGTCTGGGTGATCTCGGTGGCTGGCTCCAGATTCTCAGCGATGATACTTGGATTGGCATTGTCCACATGGAGGATGTCAAGGCGTTCATCCTCACGTAATCCATGCAGTAGTTGAGCGATTGGTTCGGGGTCTGGAATGGGATATTCCATTTCTACCACACCTTCAGCCATGTAGGTGTAGACATCGGTCATCCCTCCCAGCCGGACATGTTCCACTCCACAGTCGTGGGCGATTTGAACCTCTTTGATGACATCTTCAGGAGTTCTCCATAGTGGCACTCCTTTCTTTGGTTCGATGCAGAACTTACAACCACGTTTGTACCTGACACAACCCTGGTAGACCTCGACTTCGTAGGTGAGTGGTCCAGTCAGGTCTGGATGTGAAGTCACAGTCAAGGATGCAGCACCTGCTTGTGCCCACTGCGTCCATTGTTCGGCAGTTCTACGTTGGTGTTTCCATTCACCTTGAGCAAGGAAGTGATTCAGCGTGGCATCAGTATCCTGAACCGCAAGGAAGAGATTGCGTCTAAGCGGCATCCAACCTTGTTGCCGCCAGCCGCGGATTGCCCATCCTCCACAGAGGATTGGAAGTTCTGGAGAAACCATTCGAAGGAGGCCGTCAACCTCCCTTCTACTGATGGGCGTGCCTCTCAGATACTTCCCTGGGACAATGGCTCCAGCAAGGACGACGACTCCCGCTAATCCTGAGACATCTTTGTTCGATAGTCGCCATTGATCGATAGTGGTGTATTCGTATGGCAGGCCAGCCTGTTCGAGAACCCCCGCTATGTAGCGAACGTGGAATCCAAGATACGGCGGGACGCCGAAGGCTGCGGGCTCG
>CALCOQ010000253.1 GCA_937897005.1 uncultured euryarchaeote | reverse complement strand
TAGGATGAGCCATGCATTGTTTGGCTAGAATCACCCCGGGATTGGTGACAGTATTGCATCCGAGTTGAACACCATCTCCGATGAGAGCTCCAAATTTTCTCAGTCTTGATGCTAATCTGTGGCCTTCCGATCTAACAATCACTTCACCACCATCATTTCGCAGATTCGAGAGTATTACTCCAGCCCCTAGATTTGCATCACTACCGATTATTGAGTCCCCAACATAGTTGAAATGAGGTGCTTTTGCCTTTGGTAGTAATACAGAATGTTTGATCTCTGAGGAGTGGCCGAGTAGAGCGCCCCAACAAATCCATGAATATTCTCTAACATATGCTCCATGGCGAACGGTAGCACCTGGGGCAATGTAGCAAGGGCCGATGAAGTGGGAGCCGGGTTCGATGCTTGCTCTCTCATCAATATGGACCAAACCCTTGGTTTCATCAACCGTTATATCAAGCCCCTGAGGGACATTCGTTCCGAAAGCGGAAAGCAGTGCTTCCAACGCTGGAACAAAACTCCAGGAACTCTCTTTGTCAATGAATGCCCAAGGTTCGATATCCCATTGTGGTAATCGTGGGATTTCACCACGTTCCGTCTCGTCCCAGCCCTCGAATTCAGAGGCTATCCAAGGCCACAATTCATCTGCGCTCGGCATGAACAACTCGTCGCTCATGCCTATTGGCAGGGGACTGTAGCCATTGAGGTTGCGTTCAAGCGACAGACCCGGTACTCAGCGTGTAGATGCGCTTACCGGTACGGGGATCAAGCTTGTACGAGATCTCCTTGATATGCCTGGGGATGAAGAAACCGACCTTTCGGGCGGTCAATCCATGATTCCTCATGCGTCTGGTGTTCGCAAGGTGGTCAACAATGTCTGCTGCACAACACCCCGGGCGATCAGCGACGTAGGCGATTATTTCCGCCTTCAGTCGCTGAAGTCTCGCCTTTTTCTGGCTTCCTTCTCCACGTTCTGTGGTCATCAAACAATGCTATGGGTGTGGGGGTTATAGCGGGAAGTTGGGACCTCCGTGGGGTCCCCAACGAGTGGTGTATTTTACAACACTTAATGTACATCAAAACGCTGTTTTTCAGTCTATATCGATGATTTCATTCCAGATACCAGCACTTCCTCTTCTGAACATCTCATCATGGAACTGGCGTTGTTTGAAATGGACGCATCGGGCCAATTTCCCTCTGTTATCATAACATCCTTGTTTGGTGAACAGGATTGCTCTGACTCCAGACTTCTCGATAACCGGTCCGGTTCTTGGTGGGGCTTCGATCAATACGCTTTCTTTTTCTCCATCCCAAGAAACCTGGTCATATTGTGGAGAGAAAAGAACCTCCCCGAAATGAATGGATAATTCACCTTCTGCTAATCTAGCCCATCTCCATGCGGTTCCACGGCCGCCATTTAGCCATTCAGTCATGACTCTTGCTTGTTCCTTGTCGGCTAGCCCAATCCAGGTGGTTTCCCACCAACCTGTAGTTCGAGCCAGAGTTACGTGATGAATACCTGGCTGTACTTCTCTACCATCGATCACATCAGTCCATACGCGACAAATCCCATCCATCCTGACCGGAAAAATGGGCATCCCAGAGATACCAAGATCGACCAATCTGTAGGGATTAGCCAATTCTCCACATAGAAGAAAAGGAGTTCGTTCTGCTACCGGGCTCTTTCCATTGGCAGAAAACCACTCTTCAAGTTTCATCTCTTCATTTTCAAGAATCACTTTGCTTTCTGCCATCCAGTTCAGTATTTCATCCATCGTGACCTCAGTCTTGTTCTTGATGCCTTCATCCAGAACTATTCCATGCATCATTCGTAGACTCTGGACCCAAGCCTGTTCGGGATATGGTTCGGGAGAACTTGCTGCACTCCACGGCCACGCTCGAGGAGATGAGTTCTGCATGATGACCCCAACCGGTGAGAGGATACCATTCTTGCGATAGAAGTTCAAAGAATGAAACGTGGCAAATGCATAGCCATTGTCGCATGACTGACAAAACCTACCAGAACGCCATCGCTGTCAACAACAGCCAATTGATTCAAATCATGGGTCAGCATCAAAGCGCCTGCTTTCAATAATGGTGTTGACAGACCTACTTGTAATGGAGGAAGATTGACCAATTGCTTTGCTGAGGTTGCCATCATCCATGCCAGATTACCATTCACGGTCTTTCGAGATGTCAATTTGAGGACATCCACTGCATGGATTCTACTAATAGGAATTCCATCTTCAGAGATGATGAAGACGTGGTCCCAGTTCTTATTGATCATAGTTTCTAGGACTTCGTGCACAGAAGCACCTTCCATAACCATCTGAGGACTCTTCATAACGCGTCCGCAGGTCAGACGACGAACTGCAGCCTTTGCTCCAGCCTGAACAAGTCTTGCGTCTGCGGATTTTTTCCTGTTTCGGGTCTTTGCCATGATGCTCCCTCAGCGCCGACGCTTCAACCACCCTCTTTGAATGCTTCTCAGTATAGACTCAGCGTTCTCGTGAGATTATTTCTAGAGCGCTTCGCCAAAAGACTCATTTTTCATCGCTGCAAGGAAGTTGCATGGCGGGCCTATCGGGAGAAGTCATCGCAACTCTTGCCAACATGGATGAGTATGAACGATTACTTGCTGCTGAAAGTCTATCAAGGGAGCACAATATCCCGATGGATGCATTGCTGAACATGGTTGATGATTACATCAAAGCAGTAGCATCCGGGCAGCCATCACAAGCAGAAATGGCACAGAGTACCAATTCTGGAATCAATGCTAGTGATTTCGTTGCCCCCGCTCCAGATGGAGTTGAGATGCGGACCCCCACCACTGCACATCACATCCATGATGCGCATAGATACAGAATGAAATACGATCCAAGTACAGATTCACAGAGTAGAGCACAGGAGATATCAGAGGCGATAATCTGTCCACATTGTAAAGCCCCCCTGGGGATTCCGAGTATCAGGCCCATCAAGGTCAATTGCCCAAGTTGTTTGATGGAATCAACATTCTATGATTGAGGTCATATTCCCCAGTATTTTTCTCCACTGGTCTGTCTTTCCTGCAATCCTCTGATGATGGTCATCGTTAACCAAAGAACCGCCAACCAAGCCAGAGGTTCACCCCCATCTTCGATGATGGTGGCGACATTGAATTGGTAGGAAGTACCTCCCAGCACTTGAATTGCGATATCCAGTGCTTTATCCAGGAATGAATAGATGACCATAGCAAAAGCAGCGAGGATGATCAAGCGTCCACTGAATGAACCTTTTCTGAGCTTGAGAATCATCAATCCTGCAGTGGTCAACAAGAAGACGATGATTATCCACGCCAATGATGAATGGATGGCTGAGAGATACGCGACGGCACGACTATCTCCATCATTGATACTTCCAGTGTATTTTGCCCATGCTTGAGCAACCGCGAATATCGCTGCGAATACTGAACCTGCCCAAAGCAACGATGAAAACATTGCCGCATCTGCATTTTCACGCATCTCCGCAACGACTCTTCCCATGGTGTTCTCAAGGCCGAGTCCCTTGGCCAATAGATAGAATCCAAAGAAGAAGGGAAGTCCTCCTATCAACAATGCACCGATGGCATCTGGCAACATTATTCCTAAGCCGATGATCATCATGACCACAGCGATTGGAACCAACATCTTGGCTCGCCATTTTGGGTCTTCCAAAGCCTTGACGATGTAGTAATATGTACCCTCGATACCCTTTGACTGCTTGACGATGATTTTCTGTACATGGTCAATCCTGACTTGACTTTGAAGAATTGGTAGTACAGATTCATCTTCTGCTCCATCAGTGACCAGAATTGCTCTATCCGGTTGGAATTCAGCAACCACTTCTTCCAACTGAGCAGCTATGGCTCGGTCTGAGCGTACGCCCACCTTTTCATCCCCGGTCAAGATGGCTATTTCGACATCGTCCCCGCTCTCAGAACCTTCAGCCAATGTATCATGTTGATTCAACGCTCCGAGAATAGCATTGGTGTCGCTCTCTTCTGGATCAGCGATACCAAGTCTCAATGCTGCCGTCAAAACCTGCCTTCGGCCAATCACAGGACCGCGGATAGCAGTCTTTGAGCCCAAGTCGTCATCTCGGTCGACGGTGAGCACTAGTGTACGGGTCATCTTGTTCACCACCCATCAACGGGTCATGTTAGTGCAGAGAAGTTCCCCCTTCATGAACCATCGCGTGATTCGCTGTTATCATCAGCAGATTCATTCTTCTTTTCTTCTCCTTCATCATATCGAATTCGCGAACGTTGTTTTGCCCGTAGATATTTCAGCGGATGATCCATCCACGGTTGGTCACACAATCGGTCTTCACCTGGTTGAACAGCACAGCGTGCATTGAGTTTCAATTTGGCACAACCAGCAGGAGTGTATTCACGATCATACACATGGCTGACCTGATATGCTGTGGTTTCAGAATTGAAGTCTGGTGCGTTGTGGAAGAATTCAACACAATTCTCGGGAGGCAGACCAATCGTACTGGCCATCGAAGCAAGAAACAGCCTTCCAAAATGGTTGACATTCACTCCTTGGTCCAATTCGGCGATCGCTTTCTTCATGCATGGTGGCCAATCATCAACCTGCGCCCCCGTCAATTCAAGATTCTCATCACTCTTGTGTTGAAGAAGACCAACCACCATGGTTGTCGCTTCTGATAATCTCAGAATCAATTCATCATTGAAATTCTCGGTTTTCATACGAGCATCATTGAGTATCTTATCCTTGATACGTTGACGTAACAATCTTGCCAATTTCGCCTGGCTAGAGTAATTCACTTCCTCATTCAGTGTAATCCAGCCACGTTTAAGTTCTTGATTTGCCAATCGCCAGCGAGGCCCAGTGATGCCGGGAACCAATTCGATGAAATCAGTCATTCCAATTTCCCAGACCACACCCCCTTTGACTGCACCATCTCCAATCAACGCCTCATCCTTCTTGCGAACCTCTGATAGATATGTCATGGCCACCTTTTCGATGGTAGCGGTATCTGCGGTCAATAACCTCTCAGCGCGTTCAGCTTCGGCCTGAGCCCATTTTGAGAGGATGATATCCTGCTCACAAGCACAAGCCACCATCCTGGCATATGTGAAACTGATAGCCTCCAACAACCTACCCTCTGGAGTATGGATATCGCGCATCGCCATCGCATCTACACCTCCTTCATTAGCAATTGATTCAATCAACCGCAGCCTTCCCCGACGCCGAGAATCCTCCATGAAATCTGAATCGATCAACATGTCAATATCAATTCCCTCCTTATGTGTCAATTTCTGGATCCATGGAGCGGATTGGGGGAGGAATGGATACCTTGCCAGAGTGACCTCGTCCTCAATGGGCGGCACCTCAAGTGGCAGCGGCATTGAACTTCATTAGCGGTCGAGGGTTCTTGAATCAAGCGACCACCTTCATCACTTGACATGAGTGGGTTCTTGGTCGAATGGGTGTTGCGAACAGCGTGTCCAACCTCGGTGTAGTGCGGCAATCACCCCTGCTTGCTGTACAGAATCAGGTGCGTTCGGACTTTGGATGGGACCTTGAGAATGATCGCATCAGTATTCATTCATTATTGGATGAGGTGGAGAGATTCGATAATTCCGAGTGGTTGGAATCCTCACGTTCAAATCTTATTCAACAGATCAAAGCCAAATTACATACTGCAACAAAGGTGGTGGTTATCGGTGCTGCAGCGGAGGCAGCAGAACTGGAAACAATGCTGAACGACGAGGTCGCGATAATTGCCGCTGATGGAGCAGTTGGTGTATTTTCAGAATTGCTGGACCCTGAGAGCGGCTGGTCCAGATTGGTCGCTGTGGTTTCCGATGCTGATGGTTTTCCCCATTTGAGAGAAGCCATCGACAGAAGGATGCCGATTTTTCTGCATGCACATGGTGATAACATGAACGAATGGAAAAACATGTTGAATACCTGCAATCACTATTCTTCTCCATTGGTATTGACACATCAGTGTCCGGAGAGTCTTGAAGGCGCCATCAACCCAGGTGGATTCACAGATGGTGACCGGGCAATTGCATTGGGAATTCATCTTGGAGTTTCGAAAGAACGAATTTCGCTTTGCGGCTTCACCACCAAGAGAATTGGTCGCTGGACCGGACAGACCGAGCCGGAGACGAAAATGAGGAAATTGAATTGGATGGCCAAAGTGATCGAACTTTCTGGTGTCAAGTGGGGTGAAAATGATGGATTCTGAAATTGAACAGCAAGATGCTGAGGAGGAAGAAAGCGTTTCAGACCCCGTTTCAGTTCTTGAGGCCAAGCGAACTCAACAGCAGGCGATATTGTTGATGCTGTTCATGATAGTGGGGCTGAATTCAGCATGGATGCTCGCTCAGAGCCAGACCAGTGACATCGAAGTCAATCGTCCCGGTGCAGGACAAAGGACAATTCATACTTTTGAGGTGCCGGACATGATGTTGATGTCAAAAGATGTACCAGTCACAATGGATTGCGAATTCACATTCGATGAAAGCAAGGAAGCGAACAACAGCAATGTCTCCTGGAGTATCTCGGATGCCAGAGGTTTGAAGATTCACGAATGGTCAGGAGAGGTTGGAGATGATTGTGGGGCTGAATTCTCACTTCGTCCTGGAATTCATAGGGTCTCAACAAGTATTCCATACGCCATCAAGGCTGAGCAAACACTCCACATGCGGGTGTGGAAGGGGCTTTCGATGGAAGGCCACATCATCGCAACAATGATGGCATTCCTGTTTCCTTTACCCGCTATTCTTACAGCCTACAGAAGGGTTTCTAAAGCCACCAGAAGTGTTCCATTGGCGCGAATGCGCAGGCTGGAGGATTGGCAAGAGATTCATCGTGAGATGGAAGCATTGGATCGTACTGCTGCTGAAATTCACGACCTTGAGCCATTCACTGGCGAAACAATTTCGATGGAGCGATCATTCACACCGGAGCCAGTGCTTCAGGACAAGGTTGTCGAAGCCAAGGATGTGCCTGATATCCCAGAGATCGACCAGACCGATTTGATCGAGGATATGGAACGGGATACATTGGCAGGTCTCGAGGACCCATTGGCAGCAGACAAGAGGATCAGAAAGGTAGGAGATATCTATGATCTCATGAAGGATGATTGATCAGCGTTTATTTATTATTCTCAAATCCTTGTGGGCCAAGTCTGGGAGTCTGGACCCTTGTGCGTCCACCGAATCGGTTATCACGGAACCTCTGAATCCCAAGGCATGCGCTCTCGCTTGCTGGCCCTGCTCACGGTACTGCTGCTCTTCACCGCACCGCACGTGCAGATGCCCCCAGATGAGTTGAGGGACGACGGTTCATCCAGGCCGATGGCCTCATCGTTGGACGTCGGTAACTTCAGTCGCGGAGGATACCATCTCGTTACTGGAGAATGGTGGGAGTCGCCCCCCCTCAACTCGGGCACCGCCCTGTCCACCACTCCCACCTGGACCAGTAGCGACTTCCTGAGCACCTTTTCTGTCGCCTGGGGCGACGTGGATGGGGATGGGGACCTCGATCTGGCCCGGGGGAACTACGCTGGCAACAACGAGGTCTACCTCAACAACGGCACC
>CALCOQ010000252.1 GCA_937897005.1 uncultured euryarchaeote | reverse complement strand
CCTGAAGAAATCGATGTCAGGGTTGGGACCTTTGAACCAACGTTGGCTATCCAGAACACTGCACCTGTTGCAACGAATTTGATGCTGTTGCCAGATGTTCCAACGAGTAATGATGATCTAGTGGCTTCGTACGCTTATTATGATGAGGACAACCACCCAGAAGAAGGGACTGAGATACGTTGGTACCGCAATGGTGTAGAAGTTTTTACCTGGAGTGGACGGGCTACCATTTCTGCAGTGGAGACTCAGGTCGGGGATCAGATATACTACATCCTCAGGCCAAGTGATGGCATCGAATTTGGTTCTTCCACGAGTCTACTGGATGACCAGGGAGCAGTCACGGTGGGTGCATGAAATCGTTTATCAGTTCCAATGAGAAGGCGCAGATTCACGTCCTTGAGATGTTGACACTGTTCTGGCTGTTCTTCATGTCAGCGATATTCGTTTTGCGCATCGATGTCCCGGACCCTCCCTCTGTTGCTACAGATGCAACTCTGGAACTCTCTGGGGAGGATGCGATCAGAATGGCAAGGGCAGAACCCGCCCTCAATACAAGTGCTGCAGATTCACGTTTGCTGGAGCATCTAGCAGTCAGAGATCTGGATTCAGCCTGTAATTTGATTCTCGATGGTCTGGGTGCGACTATGGATGGGAGATGTTGGTTGGCCATGGATGGTTCGGCTTCCGAGGTTCACGGCGGTTCCACCTCACCCCTTGGCCGGACTGAAACGGTTCATGCAATGCAGCAACAAGGTCCTCATTTGTGGACCATCTCACTGGACGTTTGGCATCGTGGAGGTGGCTCTTCATGAAGAGACATTCAGTTGTGGACAGGAATCCAGATTCCTCTGAGGCTGGACAGATGTTGTTGGCAGCAGGAATGGTTTTGTTGATGTCATTGTTGTCCATGGCTGTTTATGGAGTGAAATTGGCAGGACTGGGTACTCCTCATGACTCAACTGAAGATGCTCTCATCGATGTTGCCAAAGAATTGCAACGTGATTTTTCACCATTGCTGGAGCAACGCACCTTGGATAGAATCGATGCTGGAATGGATTGGCAGGAAGCGGCAGAGAGTGCACTCTCTGCAACCCATGATGATCTGTTACATCATGGAGAGATAAGAGGAGTAGAAATCAAGATATTACAGATGAATGTGAGTAATGTGAGTGGCCAGTTGACTTTGAGTGCAATGGCTGGGCTCTCTGATTCGAAGGCGATGTTGGAGATTCCTTTGAGTGCTGAATTCACAGTACAGTGAACATCAGTTCATCCAGCAGGAGTTGGATGCGCACTTCGTTCATCTAGCCCTTCGTGCCTCATTCCACTGTAGGTCCAACCAATGTTCGATACGGTCGACAGGGTCGGCAACCTGACTCGGGTCCATGGTTTCCCAGCCTTTCATCACGCTGAGATCGAGCAGACCTTTCTGTATGGCACGGATTCTTTCAAATGCAGCGATATAGCGGTCGGGGCGTCTCCAAGAGTTAGCATCTCTTTCTTTGAGCATGGAGATATGTTGTTCTTCTATCTCGACTTTCATGATGAAACCAATCGCCAAGCCCCCACTCTCACGCCATTCCTCAAGCCAGCGATTATCAGGCATCAAGTGTACTCCTTCTACCAATAGATCGATTCCTTCTCTTCGTCCTCGGGAGATGGTAGCATCGATTCCAGCCTCGACCACAGAACACGAATCCTTCCAGTCAAGAACAGGGTCCCCTGATTCACCCGTAGCGAAGGAGGAACGATGCAGTCTTGGGATTCGGTGGTCAGGGTCACTCGTTCTCATCACCTCTCGAATGGCATCAGTCGACATGATTCGAGAGAATCTCAGACGATGTGCGGCTTCGATGGAGACGGTTGATTTCCCTACTCCGGTGGTTCCAGCAATCAATACCAAACGTGGAGGCCTCCTGTGTTGTCCAGCCACAGCCGAGGCATGCATTCCGATACGTTCAGCCATGCTCCTCGATACTCGCTATTGAGTCAGCCTATCAATTCCTTCGTTCAGATTGCGGTAGCGGCAGACCTTTCATGGCGATGGTGTTGGCCTACAACATGTCAGATGAGAGGATGATGTGGCTTGATGGGGAATGGTGCTCTGCAGCCAGTGGCGAGGTCACAGAGGTTTGCAATCCAGCAGATGGTTCTGTATTGTGCACTGTTCCACGTGCAGGTGAAACAGATGTGCAGAGAGCAGTAAGTGCTTCACAACAGGCATTGGCATCCAAGGAATGGGTGTTGATGGACCCTGCTCAACGTGGACGCATCCTTCAGAAGATGGCTGCGGCAACTTATGCTGCTTCAAAGGATCTGGCAAAACTGGAGTCTCAGAACAATGGTAAGACCTTCCGTGAAGCCCTTGGTGAAATTCGGTTTGCTGGCTGGACATTGGAATACTTCGCTGGCTGGTCGGACAAGATTGAGGGTCAATCCATTCCCGTTCCGGGAAACCGTCTCAATTACACCCTTCGCCAACCATTGGGAGTGACTGCTCATATCATTCCATGGAATTTCCCTCTGCAATTGGCTATTCGTTCGATTGCTCCTGCTTTAGCAGCGGGTTGCACGGTCATTGCCAAGCCAGCCAGTTTGACTCCAATCTCATTGTTGGCTTGGTGCAGTGTCATCGAGGAATGTGGTTTGCCAAAGGGTGTGTTGCAAGTGATAACTGGCCCAGGCGGCAAGGTTGGTGATGCATTGGCAGGTTCTGCAGGGGTTGATGGAATAGTTCTGACCGGTGGAGTTCCGACCGGCAAGGCAGTCATGCAGAAAGCGGCTGAGAATCTCACTCCTGTTACACTTGAACTGGGAGGTAAAGGGTGCAATGTCGTTTTCACGGATGCGAATCTCAAGCACTGTGCGAAGGCAGTTTGTTTTGGCATCTTCATGAATGCAGGTCAGATGTGTTGGGCAGGTTCCAGATTAGTGGTTCACGAAGATATTGTAGATGAGTTGGTGCAGTTGATCGTCGATGAAGTAGCCAAGTGGCCGGTTGGTCCCGGACTCTCGGAAGGAGTTCGTATTGGAAGCCTGGTATCCAAGTCGCATCGGCAGTCTGTACTCGACCTGTTGGAGAAAGGTTTGGCAGAAGGTGGAGAGTTGGTGATAGGTGGAGGATGTCCAGAAGGTGAATTGGAGACTGGAGCATTCATGGAGCCAACCATCGTCAAAGGAGTAGGAGTGAATGATACACTGTTCAAGGAAGAATTGTTCGGCCCAGTACTTTCAGTCACTACATTCAGTGAGGACAAGGAAGCCCTTGAGTTGGCCAATGCCACTGATTTCGGTCTACTTAATGGCATATGGACACAGAATCTCGGTAGGGCTCACAAGATGGCCCGAGATATCAAGTCGGGAATGGTATCGATCAACGAATATCCAATCACCTTCCCACAAACTGCTTTCACAGGTTGGAAGGCAAGTGGTATCGGGGTCGAGCAATCGGCAGAAGCAATGAATTTCTATACCCGTATCAAGAATGTCAATGTGAATCTGGGATGATTGAATGGCCATCGAGATATCATCAGAAGATGGGGTCGCAATCATTCGAATGACTGGCGAGACCGCATCGAATTCCTTCTCAAGAGAATCGATGAAGGATATCGTTGAGGCGATTGATTCAGTGTTGAATGCCAATGATATACGTGCTGCGGTATTGACTGGAGAGGGCCGATTCTTCAGTGCAGGTGCTGATATTCGGGGTTTTCAGAGTGCGATCGATGATGGAAGTATTACTTCCTTCATTCATGATCTGACTGGAATGTTGCATCCACTCATTCTACGAATGAGACGTTCCCCCAAGATTCTGGTTGCTGCAATCAATGGAGCAGCCGCTGGCGGAGGCCTCGGTCTTGCACTTGCTTGCGATGCAAGAATTGCAGGTGAAGATGCTAAATTGGCTGCCTCCTATGCTGGAATTGGATTGTCTCCTGATGGCGGCACGACCTGGCTGCTCCCTAGATTGGTTGGAGACCAGACGAGCAAGCGCTTCTTCCTCGAGAATCAGGTCTGGAATTCTGAAGAAGCACTCTGGCATGGGGCGGTGGACCATCAGGTCTCGAATGAAGAATTGACATCCAAGGCTGTTGAAGTTGCCAGTACATGGTCAAGATGGGGAGCACATACACGCGAGGCAACCAAGCATCTTCTGGACGTGCAATCAACACAGGACCTTGAGAGTCACCTGAACCACGAACGACTTCTCATCGAGGCTGCAGGAATCAGCGAGGATTTTGCAGAAGGTGTCGATGCTTTCCTCAACAAGAGGGAACCAGATTTCGCCTGAGTCAACCAGATTGTTCACTACGAAGGTAGCCGAGAACCAAATTCCTGTTGACAGGTCCGAAGTTGTGGCTGTCTTCACTGGCCAATGGGTCCGGATTGTCTCCTTGCAGGACATATTGGCTTTCGATTATCGCGGAGATTCTCTTGACCACTTTGACAGTTGGTTTCAAGGGATGTTGAGCAACTACGATATCGCCAATATGAAGAATTGATTCTCCAATTGGTTTGAACTCTATCTCATCGCCATCATTCAAGGTTGGCCACATGCTGTCGCCGCGGATGACGACAGAGATCAATTCACTCAACTCAAGAGGCGCGAACCCAAGCGACGTCGCGTTCTTTGACAGCCCAGAACATGTTGTGGATGGCTTCGATGGCATCCATCAATTCCTGTGCATGGACCGAGGAGACCTCTACCTTGCAGGCACTACACAATTTGGCAGCCTTCCAGAAGGTATCGTGAAGATCTGGAATTGCTTCAAGATGCTGTGGCTTGAAGAAGTCGGTCCAAAGGACCAGAAGTTCCTTCTTGCATTTCTGGGCCTCCTCTTCCTTGATTGCAGCATAGCGACTCATGGTGTTGAGATATGCAGCCATCGCTGCTCCATCGGAGGTGTCTGGACAAACCAGTCCAAGCATCTTGTTGGTCATCGACTGTACTGCTTCACCAGCCACGCGTGCGCTGGCAGGGTCGTATACTCCACATGGTCCGTCACAGTGAGCAGAGGCTTCAATTCTAATCTCTTCAGAGGGCATGGATGACGCAGTAGGATATGACATATCAAGATGCGTGTGAACAAATCGAGACATAATCGCATCATTGAAGATGGATGAACCATTTGCGGTCCACATGTCGTATGATGAAGTTGGTTCAATCTGCCCGGCTTGTGGCTTCAATATCGGGGTATTCGTTCCTGGAACTCCATGTCCGCATTGTGGTGAACCACTGCTCTGAGGTCTGGTTTCAGAGTTCGCGTTCCTCGGCAGAGCCTGTTGACCAATCATAGATTCCCGTACCACTCTTCTTGCCGAGGTCCCCTTGCGAGACCAGTTTCTCCAACAGCGGATGTGGAGCGTAGGAGTCATCATTGAATGAGCGCTGCAGATTGAGCAGGATATCTCTCCTTACATCCAGTCCTACAAGGTCAGTCAATTCCAGCGGCCCCATCGGGTGTCGATAGCCAAGTCTCATCGCGGTATCGATGTCCTTGGCGCTGGCCACACCATCTGCCAACATACGAATGGCTTCGTTTCCTAGAACCACTCCGAGTCTTGAAGTAGCGAAGCCAGGTACATTCTTGACCAAGATACAGGTTTTACCCATCGCTTCCCCCGCTGCTTCAGCAATGGCAATGGTGTCTTCGGAAGTGAGATCATGGCGAACCAATTCAAGGAGTTTCATCAATGGCACGGGATTGAAGAAATGCATACCTATGACACGAGATGGGTCACCGACCACGGAAGCGATATCCGAGATGGAGAGGCTTGAGGTATTGGTACCCAGAACAGCGTGTGCAGGAGCCAGCCTGTCCAATTCTGAGAACACATTCCTCTTCAGTTCCATGATTTCAGGAACTGCCTCGATGACGAGGTCAACGTCGCTGACAGCATCATTCAATTCAGAACAGGCATGCAATCGTGATTCCCACTCCGTTTTCTGCTCGGGGGTGGTCTTGCCACGGGCGATTCCTTTGTCCCAGAAGGCATCAATCCCTTTCATACCCTTCTCCAGTCCTTCGGGAAATGCATCATAGAGATTGGTGGTCCAGCCACTTTGAGCACACATCTGGGCGATTCCAGCCCCCATTGTTCCAGCACCGATGACGGCGACGGTCTGAATCCCCATGTCACTCCTTAGATGCTACCTGTTGATGACGTTTCTCACTCTGAGCGAGTGCAACGCCACCGACGATGAGTATGAAAGCAAACAATAGACTCCATCCCAACCGTTCATCGAGAAGCAACCATCCACTGAGGATTCCGAAAGGAGGAACCAGATAGACATAGAGTGCAGCCTTGCCGGCACCGATCACCTTGATGCCATCAGCGAACCAGACATAGGAGACCACAGTGGAAAGAATGGCAAGGAATATTGTCGCCCACCATGCTCTTGCACTGATTGTAGGAATCCCTCCTTGGATGGTTTCCCAACCTGCCCATGGGGTCAGGAACACGAAACCAGCTATCGAGGCCCACACCGTCAGGGTCAGGGGGCTCAATGGTACGTTGGCATCAGCGGTTGGTTCACTCATGGCTTTCTTCATCAGGATACTGGATAATGCCCATGCTAATGCAGCGATAGCGATCAGGATATCTCCAAGAATCCTCTCATCGGCTGGTAGGTTGACATTTGGTGAATATAGGAACAGGATGGTTACTCCCGCTACCCCGAGTGCCAGTCCAGTTGCAAGGCGGGCAGTCATCTTTTCAGATAACAAAGGAATGGCAAGCAGTGCGGTGAATAAAGGATTGAATGTGATCATCAATGAGGCATCTCCAGCCGCAGTGTATTTCATTCCGAACATGAAGAAGGCCTGGTACATGGCGGTGGAGAAGAAACCAATCATGAAAGCGAGTTTCCATTGTCCTTTGGTAGGCATCTTCAGCAAACCGATCATCTTCAACCAGAACAGGAAGCAGCTGATGGCGATTAGATAACGAAGCCAAGCAGCAGTTATCGGTGGCATGTCGAGAGCCATGATTCGTCCAGCAGACCAACTTGCACCCCATATTGCAGCAACAATAAACAGTTTGAGATGGATGATGTACTGCTTCTGCACAGCCGATGGCTGACGCTCTCACCTTTCAACTGAATGCACCGGGGGGTGCATCCTCGACTCCATTGAGAACCGCGGCGACGAGTACAGCGTCTCCATAGTCAGCATAATCGACGAGTATGAAATTTGGATTCATTCCATGTTGGTCGATGCACATCTGCGCATGTTGCCACATCGAACCGAATTGATTGACGACCTGTGCTTGTGCTTCGCTTGATAGTGGGTCGGTAATGTAGTGAGCAATCTGTAACATGGATGCTGAACCGTTTCCACGGTCATTGTCGCAGTTGAATTCATCCTCGGCCTGATAACTGTAACCGGTCATTCTTGTCTCATCATGTTCATCGTGCCACCAGGTGAATCCTTGATTTTCATCATCTGCAAGCACCACCAAGCGTTTTCCAGCAGTCACCATCTCTCCAAGTGTTGGCCACTCTTCTTGCTTGGAGAATAGAAATCGTGTCAGGTCACTGGCATCGAATTCACCGAGGACAACAGTTGCATTGACGTAATTCTCGAAGGCGAGAGTGATGACGGCTCCTGGGTTGGCATCCATGAATGATGAGATTTCATCAAGTTGATTCACTGCTCTCTCTCCTCCACTCTGGAGACATGGATGAATGGGAAAGTCCCAATCACCGTGACAGACCCAGACATCATCTTCATATTGATAGAGGTCCATGTTGATGTAGCGAATGCCTCTTTCCAACTGAGTAGTTATCGAAGCCAACTGGTTCTCAGCCAGATTATTGAATCCGCTTTCTAGATTGGCGTGTGAATTGTGGGTCGCTGGATAAGTGACACCATCGTATGCGCGAGTACATAGGATTGCATAGCCATTACAACCGAAGGTATCCGAAGGAAGAGTGGGGTCAGTTCCCATCATCAGTTCAAAGCCATCCTGCCAACCATCACCATCACTGTCATTTGAACGGGGGTCAATAGGCACCATTCCTGAGTAATTTCCCGGAATCACTGCCAGCAGCACCTCATCCTGCCTCATTATCAGGCTGGAGACTTCACTCAGAATCAAGGGTTCGGCAGATACTCGTTCATCGATATGCCTGTTGAAATCAATCTCCCATACACCTTCTTCGTTCGCCCATAGCCAGATTCCAAATCCACTTCTTGCCAACGAACTGATATTTCCTCTGTCTTCACCATCAAGGTCAAGAGACTGGTGTATTCCTCCAGTTCCGGTCATCCTCACCAGGTCGGTACCTCGTGCTCCCATCACCCAGCCCTCATTATCTGGATCAGCGATCAATGAAGTGAGTGGAGTCTCCTGAGTCGGGTCACTGAAAGGACCCAAGTGCCACTCAGTCAGTGGTTCTGAATCGAGTAGGTCGTTACTGCTGATACTCAGCAAGCCGCTATCAAGTGCAATCCATATTCGTCCAGTCTCACCACTGATAGAACTGTATTCCAATGAGGTCACATCGGCTCCAAGCAACAGGTCCAGAATATTCTGAGAAGCATTCCAAGAAGTCACCAGATCACCTGAGTCGCTCATCTCTAGAATGCTGAGGTGGTCACTGCTGGTCAAATATGCCAGTCTGGTGGTTCCAGAAGCATCTGGTAGTCTTGTCATCATGGTGACAGAAGAATTGACGCTCTGATAGAATCCCTCCGCCGCACTCCCATCCAAGTTCAACTCAGCGATTGAAAGTCCATCTGAATGTATCACTGCGACCCATCCACTTTGAGCACCTTCATGAATTTCAATAGCCGCTACTCCTGAGAGATTGAATGAGGTTGAGTTGTTGTTGGAATCCAAATGTATCAATGAATCAGACATTCCCAACCACAACGAACCAGCGGAATGAGCAGACATCACCATCGGTGTTTGGTTCAATAATGCCGAGGCATCTCTAGCGATGACATATTGTGAATCCTTGGCGACCGAGAGTAATCCTCCTCTCGCCGAATCTCGGAAGATGTGCCATTCATCTCGGTTGGTCAGAGGAGTGTTCCAACCGTCAGAATCAGTGTCGCTCACTCCGTCGAGAATCGCAAGTGGATTGAATTCCCAACCAACCTCGACACCATCTGGTATTCCGTCTTCGTCACTGTCTGCTTCCAAAGGGTCTGTGCCACCATTCCATTGTCCATCGAACTCGGTCATCCATTCACTTGGTTGAGAGTATTGCACTTCTTCGCTCGAATTCCACTCTTCATCGCTTGATAGATGACCGTCTCCATTGGAATCCCATCCATCACCATCGACGTCGAGGTCCATTTTGATCAGCGGTGAGAAATGAAGGCATAGTCCATCATCACCTCTGCTGTTGTTCGCCATCTCTCTGACGCATAATGAAAGTTCGATTCCATCAGGGATTCCATCTCCATCACTATCAGCATTCTGCGGATTCAAACGCTGAGTCGCTGAGACTCCGCCTCTGGTATCATCCAGCGCACGGGCTATGGTGCAGGTCTCCACGGTAAGTGGCCAACAGTATTCCTGTAGGTTGGTCAGACCATCGTTATCCGGGTCGAGATTCGAGTCGACGACCATATAGTCCAGTCCGGTCAACATCTTGGTACGGCCATCAGGGGCAGTAACCTTCGGGTCTCCGGAATATTTCAGTTCCCATTTATCCGGCATTCCATCTCCATCTTCGTCCTCACTACCATCAGTACCCAATCCCCAGGACAGCAGTCCATATCCAGCTGTGATAACCATCAGCCCAATACCTGCAACCAATGCGAGTTGTAGAATCCTTGATGGAGGTGGTCCATCGATGTTCAGCATTCGTGGTACTGCGGCCACCTCTTTTTCGGCGACCTCCAATTCGACTGCGCGTTTCAACATCTGGCCCATAGGGCCAGAACCATGCTGGGGAGATGAGCCTATGCCCTTCTTGACCATTCGGCAAGAGCCATTTCCAACAAGCGCTGACGTGGCAATGGAGACTCAGGAAGGGCATCCATCGGGGCATATTCCTTCATCGCCTCGATGAGTCCGGCGTAGATTCCGTAGGCAGCAATATCTTCCTCAAAAGGCGCATTCAGACCGAGTTTCTGTAAACCTGCACAAGCATCTTCACTCCAGATTGGATAGACGTGGGTAGTGAAATGCAACCATAGCGAAAGTCGCATGATATCGATTCCGTCAATGGTCAACAAACTTTCAATCAGGGCAGCATCTGGATATGAGATGATGTCCAATACGGAGAGAACCTCCTGAGCGACCTCCTCATCGACGACCAGTTGAGGATAACCTGACCATTCATCGATCAGTTTTAGATGGTCAAGTTTCAGTTTTCCCTGAATCATGAAGAGAGTTTCTTCATACCCAGATTGAACCGCACCAAGAAGTTCTTGAAATTGATTGAAGAAGTCTTCACACTGTTCGGTATCTATGCCATAAAGGGCAACGGGAATCACGTTTGATCACGCCTTGATCTGACCGATTCCAGACTCGATCATCATTCTCGTGGGGGCGCGGAATTCAATCCATTCCTGTTCAAAGAGTTCTTTCAGATCTTCTTCGTCCTGAGCGGTTGGCATGAATTCGCCAAGATAAGCCTCCCATTCCTGTTCTGAACCATCGAAAGCCTCTCCTTCGACTGTGAATCTCTTTCCTGCATTTGCACCAATATCGCGATTGAAGTTTTCATGTGCGACATATAGGTGAGTCACACCTTCTGGTAGAAGGCCATTCATCTTGTCCACCTCAGCCACTATCTCATCATGATAATGTCCTCGGCTTTCCTCATTGAGGTACTCTTTCACCACTTCTTGTTCATTCTCAAGTTTGAGGCGCTCATCCCAGCGACCCTTGATACCCCATACGTAGGCCCATTCAGCCGAGGTTGAGGTATCTGTACCAAACAGGTCGTGTGCTGTTGAAACCCACTTGTTGAAGTATCTCTGCAACATATCCAGAGGAATCACTCCAGCCTTGATGATTCTACGTAATCCATTGGCTCCTGTTCCAAGATGGAAT